>NZ_JABXEO010000018.1:0-114469 GCF_013372585.1 Myxococcus sp. AM010 | reverse complement strand
CCTCCACGCCATGGCCCCCCCCCACGATTCGCGGGGCCGGACCTCAGGCATGTGGCCAATGGGTTGTCACCTGTCCTCGCGCCCCATCCGCGCGCCCGACGTCGTCCGCGCGCGTCAGCGGCAGCTCCATGCACACTTCCCGGCCCGGTGGTGCCAGCGCCACTGCGCACTCGCGGACAGCCAGTCGGATGGAACTCAGGTTGACCGGGGCACACGCCAGCCGCCCGCGCGCAGGGCCATGCGCAGCCGAGGCCGTGTCCCGCACGGGGTCCCAGGCCCGTCAGGCCCAGGGCAGCAGCTCGTCCAGGATGGCGCGGTGGACGATGGCGCGGTCGCCCTGTCGTGGACGGGACCTCCGTTGGGGGACTGACACGGTCGCGATATGACGCCACACCATGAACCCGCTCCGTCTCTCCCTGCTCCTGGGGCTCGTGTCGTGTCTGTCGCTGTGGTCCCCTCCAGCGCAAGCGCAGTCCACCCAGGCGAGGCGCCGCGCCCGCGACCTGGGCATCACATTCGGTGGACAGTCGGGCCCGAACAACGCCATCACCGACGTGGTCGGCGTGACGGTGGGCCATACGACGTTGATATCGGGCGACACTCGAGGCCCGCCGGGCAAGGGGGCGGTGCGCACCGGCGTCACCGCCGTGCTGCCCCGAGGCAAGGACGGCGTGTCCGAGGAGGTCTTCGCCGCCATCTACTCCCTCAACGGCAACGGCGAGATGACGGGCTCCCACTGGCTCACCGAGTCCGGCCAGCTCGCAGGCCCCGTCATGCTCACCAACACCAATGACGTGGGCACCGTCCGCGACTCCGTCATCTCCTGGGCGATGAAGCGAGGGCTGGAGTGGGAGCTGGGGCTGCCCGTCGTCGCGGAGACGTGGGACGGCCTGCTGAATGACATCTATGGCTTCCACGTAAAGGCCACACACGCCCACCGCGCGCTCGACAGCGCCAAGGGCGGTCCCGTCGCGGAGGGCTCGGTGGGCGGCGGCACGGGGATGGTGTGCCACAGCTTCAAGGCCGGCATCGGCACGGCGTCGCGCAAGCTGCCCGCATCGGAGGGTGGCTACACCGTGGGCGTGCTGCTGCAGTGCAACTACGGCGCGCGCCACCTCTTCACCGTGGAGGGCGTGCCCGTGGGCGAGGAGATCAGCGACCTGCGCCCCTGCTACACCGGGCCCAAGAAGCCGAGCCCCGGAATGTTCAAGGAGTTGCCGGCCTGCGCAACGTCGCGCGGTGACATCCAGCCCCGCACGCCCGAGGGCGCCGGCTCCATCATCGTGGTGGTGGCGACGGACGCGCCGCTGCTGCCGCATCAACTGGAGCGGCTGGCGAAGCGGGTGCCGCTGGGCATCGGGAAGATGGGGGGCCTGGGCGCGAACTCCTCCGGCGACATCTTCCTGGCCTTCTCCACGCAGCGGCTGAAGCCCCCCGCGGGCAAGGCCGTGTCCAGCGTCTCGGCGCTTGACAACGAGCGGTTGACGCCGCTCTTCGAGGCCACCATCCAGGCCACGCAGGAGGCCATCCTCAACTCGATGCTGGCCTCCGACACGATGACGGGCGCGGAGGGCAGCCGCGCCTTCGGACTGCCTCAGGACCGGCTCATCCAGGCGATGAAGAAGTATGGCCGGCTGACGACACCCGCGCCCGCGCCGTGACGCCGAGCGCGCTTCAAGGCGGGCGCGCTGCGGCCCCACGCTGCCGCGCCGCCACCCACGCCTGGACCCGCGCCTCCAGGATGTCCAGCGGCAGGGCGCCGTCGAGCAGCACGATGTCGTGGAACTCGCGCACGTCGAAGCCCGAGCCCAGCACCTGCTCCGCGCGAGTGCGCAGGTCGCGAATCTTGAGCTGCCCTACCTTGTACGCCAGCGCCTGCCCCGGCCAGGCGAGGTAGCGGTCAATCTCGTTGGTGGTATCAAGCTCGTGACGCGGCGAGTTCTCCATGAAGAAGTCGAGCGCCTGCCGCCGCGTCCACTTCTTCACATGCATGCCGGTGTCGACGACGAGCCGCACCGCGCGCCACATGTCGTAGGCCAGCTGGCCGAACTTGTCGTACGGGCTGGTGTACAGGCCCAGCTCGTCGCCCAGCGTCTCGCAGTAGAGCGCCCAGCCTTCGCCATAGGCCACGTAGTAGCCGTAGCGGCGGAACTCGGGCAGGCCGGGCTGTTCGGCGGCCAGGGCCGTCTGCAGGTGGTGGCCAGGCACTGCTTCGTGCAGCGTGAGCGGCACCATCTCCCACAGCGGGCGCGTCTCCGGCCGGTACAGGTTCACCAGGTACGTGCCCGGCCGCGAGCCATCCGGCGCGCCCGCGTAATAGAAGCCGGTGGTCGCGTCCGGGGCCATGGCCTCCGGCGTCGACTCCACGCCATACGGCTGCCGAGGCAGCGTCTTGAACAGCCGCACCAGCAGCGGGTCGATGCGCTTGGACAAGGCCCGGTAGCGCAGCAGCAGCTCATCCCCGTCCCGCGCATAGAAGCGCGCATCCGTTCGCAGAAAGCGGAAGAACTCCGCCAACGTGCCCTCGAAGCCCGTCTGGGCCTTCACCGCCTCCATCTCCGCGCGCAGGCGCTGGACCTCGGCCAGGCCGAGCGCGTGAATCTCCTCCGCGCCCAGGCCCGTGGTGGTGAACTTGCGCGCGAGGAAGTCATACAGCTCCTCGCCGTCGGGGAGCTGCCAGATGCCCACCGCCTCCGTGCCCTCCGGAACGTACTCCTCCGTGAGGAACTCGTGGAAGCGCGTCAGCGCGGGGAGCACGCCCTGCGCAATCGCCGCGCGGCCCGCCGTGGACAGGCGTTGCTGCTCCGCGGAGTCGATGCCCTTGGGGAAGCGGCGAAACGGCGCGAAGAAGCCGCTGTCCGCCGGGTCCGTGACGAGCTGCTTCGCCACCTGCGGCGGAACCCGTTGGAGGACGACCTGGGGGTGGATGCGCTTCTCACGCAGCCCCTCGCGCAGCAGCGCCAGCACCTGGTCCACATAGGTGCCGAAGCCCTGGAGCCGGGCCACCCAGTCCTCGTAGTCCTTCACCGTCTCGAAGCGTAGGTTGTCCGCGAGCTGGTAGGCCGTCTGCACACCCGGCGGCTGCTTGATGCCCTCCGGGATGCCACCCATGTGGTTCACCGGCATCAGGTACGTCTTGAAGCGGTGCTCCTCCACCCACGTCTCGTAGTCGCGGCGGAACAAGTCGTAGTTGAGCTGGTCCGCCGCGACGAGCGCCTCGCGGTCCATCTTCTTCAACCTCGCGAGCACCTGGAGGTTGTGCTGGTGGTCCGCCTCGATGGCCTGGAGGCTCAGGTCATCCCAGCGGTCATTCCAGCGGCGGTCACCCTGCACGGACGCGTAGGTCGGGCTGTGCTCCAGTTGGTACTGCCACTCCTGCTGGATGAGCGCCTGCAGCGCGGCGGCCTGGGGCCGGGCGTCGACGGATTCGGGAAGCATGGTGAGAACCCCACTGCGAAGAGAAGGACCGCGCGCGTCACGAGAAGAGCTCGAGCAGGTCCTCCCGGGTGATGGCCGTCGCGGCGGAGGCCTCGCTCAGGGCCGCCTCGAAGATGGCCCGCTTCTTCTCCTGGAGTCCCAGGATGCGCTCCTCCACGGTGCCCTGGGACACCAGCCGGTACACCATCACCGTGCGCTCCTGGCCAATGCGGTGGGCGCGGTCCGCGGCCTGCGCCTCCGCCGCCGGGTTCCACCACGGGTCCACGAGGAAGACATGGTCCGCCGCCGTGAGGTTGAGGCCCGTGCCGCCCGCCTTGAGGGACATGAGCAGCACCGGCTCACCTTCCGTGGACTGGAAGCGCTCGGTGACCTCGCCGCGGTTGGCCGTGGTGCCGTCCAGCCGGCCGAAGCCGATGCCCGCCGCCTTCAGGCGCGGCTCGATGAGGTCCAGCAGCGACGTCCACTGCGAGAAGACGAGCGCCTTGTGGCCCTCCGAGACGGCCGTCTCCAGCGCGTCCACCAGCGTCTCCACCTTGGACGACGTGTGGGCCCGCTGGCCCGGGACGAGCGCGGGGTGACACGCGGCCTGACGCAGCCGCAGCAGGGCCTCCAGCGCCTTGAGCACGCTGCCGCCCTCATTCAACAGGGCCACCACTTCCTTGCGCGTGGCCGCCATCACCGCGTCGTAGACGGAGCGCTCGCGCTCATCCATCTGCACGTGCATCACGGACTCGATGCGCGGCGGCAGCTCGGGTGCCACGTCCCGCTTCAGGCGCCGGAGCACGAAGGGACGGATGCGGCGCCGCAGCCCCTCGGCCGCTCCCTGCCGGCCCTCGGAGATGGGCCGCGAAATCGTGTCCTCGAAGTGCTTGCGCCCCCCGAGCAGGCCCGGGTTGGTGAAGTGCATGAGGCTCCACAGCTCCTCCAGCCGGTTCTCCAACGGCGTGCCGCTCAGCGCGAGCCGGAAGCTCGCCTTGAGCCCGAAGGCCGCGCGCGCCACCTGGCTGTCCGGATTCTTGATGGCCTGCGCCTCGTCCAGCACCAGCGAGTCCCACGTCTTCGCGCCGAGCACCGCCGCGTCCAGGCGCATGATGGCGTAGGTGGTGAGCGTCACGTCGGCGGACGGCTCCAGCGCGCGGCCGGGCCCGTGGTACACGCACACCTTCAGCGACGGGCGGAAGCGCTTCAGCTCCGAGGCCCAGTTGGGCAGCACGCTGGTGGGGCACACCACGAGCGACCCGGGCCCCAGGGCGCAAATCGTCTGGAGCGTCTTACCCAGGCCCATGTCGTCCGCCAGGATGCCGCCCAGCCCCGCGCCGCGCAGGAAGCCCAGCCAGCTGACGCCCTGGAGCTGGTACTGGCGCAGCGTGGCGTTGAGCTCCGCGGGCAGCTCGGGCGGGGGCAGCTTCTCGAAGCCAGAGATGAGCGGCGCCAGCCGGTCCAGGCCCGGCGGAGGCGGCTGCTCCAGTGTCTCACACAGCGCGGTGAGCTCCGGCAGCGCGTGGTTGGCGACCTTCCCATCCTCCTGCCGCGCGTTGAGCAGGTCCGCCACGCGCTGACCGTGCTTGTCCAGCCAGGCCCGGGGCAACGGCGCCCAGCCACCACCGTCCAGCGGAACCAGCCCCAGCCCCTCCGTCCACGCCCGGATGACGGCGGCGGCGTCCACGGCCTTGACCTCGCCCCGGGCGCCCTCCACCTGGAAGGAGAGCTGGAAGCGCACGTCGGGGACGCCCTGCCCCGTGACGCTGGACTCCAGGTGGAGCGACGGGCGCAGCTTGACGTCGGGGCTCACCAGCCCCGCCGCGTCACCGGCGAGGTCGCCGCGCCAACGCCGCAGCTTGTCCGCCCAGCGCACCATCTCCGAGCCCTGCACCGTCAGCCGGCGGCCGGGCACCAGGTTCAGCTCGTCGCGGAGCTGGTGGATGAGGCGCTGCTCGGCGGCCTCGTCGCGCAGCGGCACCGGGCCGCGCAGGTACACCATGCGCCCGTTGTCGATGCGCACCACCGGCGGCGCGCCGTAGACGAGCGTGGGCAGCACGGACAAGCCGGCGTCGAGCTGGTTCAGTTCCAGCAGGATGCGCGGCTTCAGCTCGCGGTCCAGGCGCGGCAGCCGCTTGCTGCGGACCTCCACCGGCAGGCGGCGCCCCAGCTCGGGCATGATCTTGGAGGTCAGGTCCCCCAGATGGTCCGCCGAGTACGTGCGGACGATGGGCAGGTGCTGCAGCCAGGGGCCGGACATGGACGTCTCGCCCAGGCGGACCAGCGCGTCGCTCGCGAGCGCGACCCCGGGGCTGACCACCTCCTGGATGCGCGAATCCCGGGTCACCGTCACCACAATCTGGCCGCCGCGGTCCTCCACCACCGCGCGCGGCAGCACCTGCTCATAGGACACCGCCACCGGGCGCCCGTCGAGCAGCACGTTGCGCGCCGACTCCAGCACCTTGAGCACCGCGTCCAGCGTCTCCGGCGCCAGGGTGCCGCGCGTGCGCCGCTGCTCCAGGATGCGGTCGGCCAGCAGGTCCGCGTTCTCCACCTGGAGCTTCGCGGCCTCCGCTGGCCGGGCCATCAGCGACGTCAGGCTGCCCTCCAGCGGCGTCTCCGTGTCGTCCACATGGACGATGGAGCGGCGAAGCTCCAGGCCGCCGTCCTCGCGGGTGAAGTGGTAGACGACGCGCGCCCAGCGGGTGGCCGCCGTCTCCATGGGCGCGTCCTGCCGCTCCGCCTGCTGGATGGAGATGGCCGCCGCCACCACGTGTTCGCAGGGGTCCACCAGGCTGGGGCAGTCACACTCCCAGGCGTCGTCGTTCGGATACAAAACCACCGTGAGGGCGACCGGGCGCCCCTTGGCGCGCACCCTCAGCTCCAGCTCGCCCCCTTTCTGGGACTGGAGCACCACGGCTCCGGAGCGGGCGAGGTTCACCCCGTTGGACCAGATTCCCGGCTTGGCTTCCTTCCGGACGGTTTCGAGCAGTTGGGCGGTGGCGGACATGGGGCGCTGTTTCCCTACGCCCCCAGCATGCGTCGCGCAACGGCCATGAGCGCGCACCGTCGCGTGGCAGGCGGGCCTGGACGCGGAGCCCTGCCTGGAAAAACTTCAACGCCAGCGGCCCGGCGCCCGCGCCACCGCGAACGATGAGGACATCGTACGAATCACTCCCACCCTCCTGTATGTATTTCATTCCACGCAAACACGGGCGCCTATCATTGACATGCAAAGATGAAAGGACTTAGCTGTATTGCAGTCGTCTCCCTGATACTCCAACGAAGCCAGCTCACCGGGTCTTGCCCAGGAAACGAGAGGACGCGTGGACATCACGCAGAGGCAGGACGAGGCGAAGCCGGGAGCCAACACTCCGTCGCGATTCGCACGCTGGGCACGGGCCGCCACACTGGCTGAGCGGGCTGAATCCACTCCCAAAACCAGCGCGACGCGACGCGACACATCCGCCGCGGCGCGCAAGCGATTGGATGCATGGCGTCAGCAGGAGCCCTTCGGGCAGGCGGACTGGTGGCGGCGCAGATTGCAATCCTCGGGGCTGACCGAAGCGGAGCTGCTCACGCTGCTGGAGGTGCCCACCGAGGCGCCCTGGGCCCCGCCTGCTGAAGTCCCCGGCTGGGTGCGGGTGCTGGAGCGCGCCTACGCGGAGCCCTCGCACGCGCCCGTCCCCTGGCCCGAGCGCACGGAGGGCCCGGACCGCTCGGCCTTCCTTCCACTGGTGGAGCCGCTGGTGTCGCGCGCCGTGGCGCAGCTCACCGCCGCGCTGACGCCCCTGAAACACGCCGCGCCTGGGCTCGACCTGGAGCCGGGCGTCGTCGTCTCCACGATGCTGGGTCACCTGCCCCAGGTGCTGGCACCGGTGCTGGGCCGCGCCATGGTGGTGGAGCTGCACGCCGCGCAGTTGGAGGAGCTGCTCGCCGGAGACACCCCGGAGGCGCGCTTCCAGGACTTCACGAAGCGGCTGCGCCAGCCGCAGGTCGCCCTGGACATCCTGGAGCGTTACCCGGTGCTGGCCCGCTGCGTCGTCCTGCGCATCGCGGAGTGGGAGTCCAACTGCCTGGGGCTGATGAAGCGGCTGACGCGGGACGCGCCCCTGCTCTGGCCGCGGTTCAACGCGGGCCGGTCTCCCGGCGCGCTGGAGGAGGCGCGCGGCGGCTTCTCCGACCCGCACCGGGGCGGCCAGGGCGTCTTCATCCTCCGCTTCGAGTCCGGGCTGCGGCTCGTCTACAAGCCGCGCTCACTGGGAGCAGAGGCGGGGCTCCAGCAGCTCCTCGCGTGGCTCAACGCGCGCGGCGCCACGCCCGCCATGAAGGGCGCGGAGGCGCTGGACCGGGGAGAATACGGGTGGATGGAGTACGTGGCCCCCGCGCCGTGCGCGTCCACGGAGGAGGTCCGGCGCTTCTACGAACGTCAGGGCGCCTATGTCGCGCTGATGCACGCGCTGGACGGCACGGACCTGCACTTCGAGAACCTCATCGCCGCGGGTGAGCACCCGGTGCTGGTGGACGTGGAGACGCTCTTCCACCCGGTGTCGGGCACGCGCACGCTCCGGGACTCCGAGCACGCGGTGGAGGCCCCACCCATTTCGGTGCTCCGCAGCGGGCTGCTGCCGCAGCAGTTCTGGGGCACGCGCACGAAGGCCGGGGTGGACCTGAGCGGGCTGGGCGCTCGGGCAGGTCAGCTCACGCCGCAGGCCTACCTGATGACGGCGGAGCGAGGAACGGACCGGATGCGCTTCGAGCGGCGGCCGGTGGCGATGCCCGGCGCCAACAACCTGCCGCGCCTGGAGGGTGAGGCCGCGCCCGTGCTGACCTACCGCGACGCGCTGGCCGCCGGCTTCACCCGCATGTACGGCCTGCTGCTGGAGCACCGCGAGGCGCTGCTCGCGGAGGTTGGGCCGCTGGCCGCCTTCGCGCGCGTGCCCATGCGCGTCCTCTTCCGCAACACGGCGGTGTATGGCGCGCTCCTCTACGAGAGCTACCACCCGCACGCGCTGACAGACGGTCTCGAGCGCCAGCGCTTCTTCGACCACCTGTGGCGCGCCGCCGTGCCTGTCCCGGACTTCGCCGCGCTCGTGCCCCTGGAGACGGAGCAGTTGGAGCGGGGAGACCTGCCGTACTTCACCGCGCGCGCCGATTCGATGGACCTGGAGGCGGGCTCGGGCCAGCGCCTGCCGGACTTCTTCCAGGAGACGGGCATGGCGCGCGTGCGCCGCCGGCTGGAGGGCCTGTCGCCAGAGGACCAGACGCGGCAGCGCTGGGTGCTGGAGCGCTCGCTGGATGTCCTGCTGCTGAGCTCCGGGACGGTGGCGCGGCCGAGCTATCCGTTCCAGGAGCACCCCCAGCCGGACCTCCGCGACGCGCTGCTCACGGAAGCCCGACGCGCGGGCGAGCGGCTGCTGCCGTTGGCCTTCGAGCGCCGCGGCGAAGCGCACTGGCTGGGCCTGGACGCGGGCGAAGGCGGCTGGCGGCTCGGGTCACCCGGGCCGGATGTCTTCCAGGGGCGCGCGGGCATCGCGCTCGCGCTGGGCTACCTGGGGGACGTCACGCGAGACGCGCGCTTCACGCGGCTGGCGCGGTCCACGCTGCGCACCCAGGCGCGCATCCTGGCGGAGGAGCCCGCAAGCGTGGTGGGGCTGGGCGTCCTCAACGGCTGGGGCGGCATCCTCTACGCGCTGACGCACCTGGGCGTGCTGTGGAAGGACGACGCGCTCCTGGACGAGGCCGCCGGCTACGTCCCGCGGCTGCGGCCCCTGGTGCAGAAGGACACGGTGCTGGACGTGGGCGCGGGCGCCGCGGGCTGCCTCCTGGCGCTGCTGGTGCTCGGGGAGCACCGCCCGTCAGACACGCTGTGGGCCACGGCGGACGCCTGCGGCCAGCGGCTGCTGGAGACGTCCACGCCCCAGGCCCGGGGCGCTGCCTGGATTTGCGAGGCCGCCGGGAACCGCTACCTCGCGGGCATGGCACACGGCGCCGCCGGCATCAGCCTGGCGCTGCTGCGGCTGTTCGCGCGCACGGGCGATACGCGCCTGCGTGACGCCGCGGTCGCGGGTATGGCGTACGAGCGCGGGCTCTACTCCCCCCAGGAGCGCAACTGGCCCGACCTGCGCGTGGGCGCGAAGGAGCTGGCGGCGGCCGTGGACGGGGCGGAGCACTTCCTCTGGGCGTGGTGTACTGGCGCCCCCGGCATCGGACTCGCGCGACTGTCCGGCCTCCCCTTCGTGGACGACGCCGCGGTGCGCGAGGAGCTTGCCATCGCGCTGGACTCCACGCTGGCGCGAGGCTTCGGCCGCAACCACGGCTTGTGTCACGGCGACCTGGGCAACGCGGACTTCCTGCTGGAAGCGGCGGCCACGCTCGGGGACTCGAAGCTCCAGGAGCGCACGAACGCGGTAGCGGGCGGCATCCTGCGCGGCATCTCCGGGCACGGCTACCTCTTCGGCCTGCAAGGCAGCACGGAGACGCCGGGCCTGATGGTGGGCCTGGCGGGCATCGCCTACGGACTGGCGCGGCTGGCCATGCCGGAGCGCCTGCCCTCGCTGCTGGCTGTCGCGCCGCCACGAATCGTCCGAGGTGAAGGGCTGGGCACCTCGGATGGCCGTCCCTCCAGCCATGTCCAGGAGCAGTCATGAGCCAGAAGAAGGAACACATCCTCCGTGCGTGGCGTGACCCCGAGTACTTCAACAGCCTGTCGTCGGAGGAGCGCGCGGCCCTGCCCGCCAACCCCGCCGCCGAACTGGAGCTGGGGGACGACCTCCTGGAGGTCATCACTGGCGGCGACGCCTGTCTGCCCGGCCAGTCCAGCCCCTACTGCACGCCGTGCCCGCCGTTCCACTGCTTCTGAGCCACCCCTCTTTCCTGTCCAGGAGCAGTCATGAGCCAGAAGAAGGAACACATCCTCCGTGCGTGGCGTGACCCCGAGTACTTCAACAGCCTGACGTCGGAGGAGCGCGCGGCCCTGCCCGCCAACCCCGCCGCCGAGCTGGAGCTGAGCGACGAGGTCCTGGAGCGCATCACGGGCGCGGACAGCTGCGAGCAGTTCGGCAGCTACCACTGCACGCCGTGCCCGCCCTACGTCTGCCTGTAGCGAAGAAGCCATTGGGGGGCTGGCTCAGTCCCGGGCCAGTCCCCCACCCCATGCGCTAACGTCCCGCCACGATGCAGCCACCCACCGACGGCCGCCCCTCCATCTTCCGCAAGGAAGCCCTGGCGCACTACCAGCGCGTCGTGCAGGACGATGGCGATTTGCTGCGCATCGGTGGCCGGTGGACGCGGTGGACCTTCGCGCTCCTGTTCGTCTTCGGCCTCGCGCTGGCGCTCGGTGTCCTGGCGTGGCCGGCGCTCATTGCCCCGGAAGGAACCATGCCGCCATGACGGCCGAGGCGCCGCGGCAGCCCCAGCGCGGGTGGAGGCTCCGCCTGCGCAGGCGCGTGCCCGAAGTGCGGCAGATGACGATGACGGACTGTGGCGCCGCCTGTCTGGCCATGGTGCTGGCCTACCACGGCCGCCACATGGGCCTGGACGCGGTGCGGGAGGTGACAGGCCCCGGACGCGACGGCGCCAGCGCGAAGGCGCTGAAGGCCGCCGCCCAGAAGCTGGGCCTGCGCGTGCGCGCCATCTCCGTGGACCTGGACCGCCTGCCCTTCCTGCCTCCGGCCACCATCCTCCACTGGCGCTTCACGCACTACGTCGTCTTCGAGCGGCTGGGCCGCGGCTGGGTCGAGGTGGTGGACCCCGACCAGGGCCGCCGCCGCGTCTCCATGGAGCAGTTCAGCCAGTGCTTCACCGGCGTGGCGCTGCTGCTGGAGCCGTCCGACAGCTTCCAGCCGGGCCACTCGCGGCGCGGGCCCTACCGCTACCTGGTGCCCCTGGTGAAGCGGCAGGCCGGCACGCTGGTGAAGGTCCTCGCGCTGTCCGCCGTGCTCCAGGTGCTGACGCTGGCGGTGCCGCTGCTCACCGGCATGGTGGTGGACCGCGTGGTGCCCCGGCAGGACTACTCGCTGATGGGCGTGCTGTCCGCGGCGCTCGCGGGCGTGTTGCTCTTCGAGCTGCTCTCATCGGTGGTGCGCGGCCAGCTCCTGGTGGAGCTGCGCACCCGGCTGGACTCGCAGATGACGCAGGGGCTCCTGGACCACCTGGTGAGCCTGGCCTACCCCTTCTTCCAGCTCCGGCCCGCGGGAGACCTGCTGACGCGGCTGGGCTCGCAGCAGGCCATCCGCGAGCTGCTCTCCACCGGCCTCTTGTCCAGCGCGCTCGACGGGGCGTTGGTGCTCCTCTACCTGGGCCTGCTGCTGGTGGCGGACGCGTCGCTGGGGCTGCTGGTGGTGGGCCTGGGCCTGTTGCAGGTGCTGGTGTTCGCGCTGCCCCGGGCCCGCCAGCGCAGCCAGCTGTCGCGCAGCCTGGACATGGGCGTGCGCAGCCAGAGCTACCTGATGGCCATGCTGTCCGGCATGCAGACGCTCAAGGCCTTCGGCGTGGAGGGCCGCATGGTGGGCAGCTACGCCAACCTCTACGTGGACCTGCTCAACGTGGAGCTGGAGCGCGGCCGGCTCTCCGCCTGGCTGGACGCGCTGACAGGCACGCTGCGCCGCGTGTCCCCGCTGGTGCTGCTGTCCGTGGGCGCGTGGCGCGTGCTGGACGGCGCGATGTCCCTGGGACAGATGCTGAGCATCAACGCGCTGGCCACCGCGCTCTTGGTGCCCCTGTCCAACCTGCTGGGCACCGGCGGGCAGCTCCAGTTCCTGAGCACCTACCTGGAGCGCATCAACGACGTGCTGGACACACCGCCGGAGCGCGACGCGGCGCACCAGGGCCGCGCGCCCACGCTGCGCGGCGCCGTCACCCTGGAGGACGTGCGCTTCCGCTACAACCCCCACTCCGCCTGGGTGGTGCAGGGCGTGTCGGTCAGCGTGGAGCCGGGGCAGATGGTGGCGCTCGTCGGCCGCTCGGGCGCGGGCAAGAGCACCCTGGCGCACCTGCTGCTGGGGCTCTACCTGCCCACCTCCGGCCACGTCCGGTATGACGGCGCGGAGCTGGGCGAGCTGGACTTGCGCGCGGTGCGCAGCCAACTGGGCGTGGTGCTGCAGGACGCCTCGTTCTTCAACGCGTCGCTGCGGGAGAACATCACCCTGAGCGACCCGGACCTGGACATGGACCGTGTCGTGGAGGCCGCGAAGCGAGCCCACATCCACGACGACATCATGGCCATGCCCATGCAGTACGACACGCCGCTGACGGACCGGGGCCTCTCCATGTCCGGCGGCCAGCGGCAGCGGCTGGCCCTGGCCCGCGCCCTGGTGCGCAGGCCCGCCATCCTCCTGCTGGATGAAGCCACCAGCGCCCTGGACGCCACCACCGAGGCGAACGTGCAGCAGGCGCTGGCGTCCTTGAAGTGCACGCGCGTCGTCATCGCCCACCGGCTCAGCACGGTGCGCGACGCCGACACCATCCTCGTCATGGAGGCCGGCCAGGTGGTGGAGGTGGGCCGGCACCAGGAGCTGCTGGAGCGCCAGGGCACCTATGCGGCGCTGGTCAATGCACAACGCGAGGAGCGCACCCTGGCGACGGGCTGAGGCGCCTGGAGTACGACCCGGGAATCATGAATATCCTGCTTCCCGCGACCGGCTTGCCACATCTCCGCCGGCGCGCCTGCGAGGGATTCATGAACCTGGATGACTACAGCCGCTTTGACGCAGTGGGATTGGCGGAGCTGGTACGTCGGAAGGAAGTCGCCCCCGAAGAGCTGCTCCGGGTGGCGGTGGAGGCCATCCACCGCGTCAACCCGGCGCTGAACGCCGTCATCGACCTGCGAGAGGGCGAGGCGAGCGACGCGCTGAAGCAAGACGTCCCCGACGGCCCCTTCCGGGGCGTGCCCTTCCTCATCAAGGACATTGGCGTACACGCCGCGGGGGTGCCCACCGACATGGGCAGCCGGATGGCCCAGGGGACGGTGTTCCCCCATGACAGCGCGTTGATGGCGCGCTACCGGCGCGCGGGCCTGGTGCTGCTGGGCCGGACGAACGCGCCGGAGCTCGGCAACAACGCCACCACGGAGCCGGTGCTGCACGGGCCCACGCGCAATCCGTGGGACGTGAAGCGCAGTCCGGGCGGCTCCAGCGGCGGCTCGGCGGCGGCGGTGGCGGCGGGCATCGTCCCGGTGGCCCACGGCAACGACGGCGGCGGCTCGCTGCGCATCCCCGCGTCGCTCTGCGGCGTCTTCGGGCTGAAGCCCACGCGGGGCCGCAACTCGCTGGGGCCGGACGCGGGTGACTTCATCTTCGGCATGGGCATCGAGCATGTGCTGTCCCGCAGCGTGCGCGACAGCGCGGCCATGCTGGACGCCACCCAGGGCCCGGAGGCAGGCGACCCGTACTTCGCGCCGCCGCCGCGGGGGCCCTACCTGGAGGAAGTGGGCCGCGCGCCGAACCGGCTGCGCATCGCGCTGATGACGGAGGCCCCCATGGGCGCCCCGGTGAGCGCCGAATGTGTGGAGGCCGCGCGAGCGGCGGCGAAGCTGTGTACGGAGCTGGGCCACGAAGTCGTCGAAGCCGCACCCGAGCACGACGGCCAGTTGCTGCACGAGGCCGTCTCCACCGTCTGGTCAGCGACCATGGCGTCCCTGGTGGGCCTGCTGAGCCAGGTCTCCGGGCGCGACGCGGGACCGGAGCTGCTCGAGGCCTCCACCTGGGCGGTGGTGCGCCATGGCCGCGAGCTGAAGGCCACGGACCTGCAACGGGCGCTCGGCGTGTTCAACCTCGTGTCACGGCAGGTGGGCGCCTTCTTCCAACAGTACGACGTGCTGCTGTCGCCCACGGTGGCGGCGCCGCCCTTCCCGCTGGGCCTGCTGGACGCCAACGCGCCCCGGACGGCCCGCGAGTGGTACGACCACGCGTTTGGGCACTGCCCTTTCACCGCGCTGTTCAACGTCACCGGGCAGCCGGCCATGTCCGTGCCGCTGCACTGGAGCGCGGAGGGCCTGCCCATCGGCGTCCAGTTCGCTGGCCGGTACGCCGACGAGGCCACGCTGTTCCAACTGGCGGGGCAGCTCGAGCAGGCGCGGCCCTGGGCCCAGCGGCGGCCACCGGTGCACGTCACCCGGTCCGCGTAGCCGCCGTGGGACGCGCGGTGGGCCCTCGCAGCGCGAAGGCCCACCGCGAAGCAGCCGGCTCAGTCGTAGCGGCTGGTGAGCTTCAGCGTCCACGAGCGCAGCGTGCCGCTGCCCACGCCGGACGGGTTGGCGACGTGCAGCTTCCAGCGGCCGTTGATGCTGCCGTCACGCGGGATGCCCCGCGTCACGACGATGCGCGAGGGCGGCGTGCCCTCGTTCGGGCCGTCCCACAGCAGGGCCGTCTCGCCACCCGGGTCCTCCAGCGTCAGCACCAGCCGGTGCGGCGCGGTGTGGACGATGTCCAGCTCCACGTTGATGTCCATGGGCACCGTGGCCAGCCCCACCACGACGAGCGGCGCCGTCACCAGCGGGTTCGTCGACTGGAGCTTCAGGTCGGAGTACTCGATGAAGGAGGCCCCCATCCACGCCGGGGCGCAGTAGCCCTCCACCCAGCCCGACGCCAGGCCGATGCAGATGAGCTGCTCCGACGGGCACGCCACGAAGCGGGAGCACATGTCCCCGTTGCCCGCGACGTACGAGGCGTCCACGCAGCGGCCATAGGGGCTGGAGCCGTCACCGGGGCGGCCCTCGCAGACGAGCCCGGGCTGACAGATGCCAGGGCCCGTGCACGGGTCGCCTTCGGCCGCCTGCTGCGTGTGGGCCTTGAGCTGCCCCATCGTGACGGCGTTCACGTTCGCCAGCCGCGACAGCTGCACCATGTGAGAGATGGGGCGCGCCGCGACGAGGCTCTGCACCGCGGCCGCGGGGATGCCGAAGACAGTCTGCAGATTCGACGCGCTCTGCGTGTTCGCCGCGTGGATGGCGCGGCGGGCCTCCGCCAGGTTGAAGGCCACGCCGTGGAAGGTCCCCACGTGCCCGTCGACCGGCAGCTCCACGCGGCCCGTGCCCTTGGCATACGCCTCCAGCGCCGCGAGCGCCGCGGGGCCCACCTGCGGCACCGCGTCCACCTGCTCGATGCTCACGAAGCGGCGGTCATCGCCCGTGTGGAAAACGCCGTCCGGCCCCTCGCGGAAGTCCATCAGCGCCTGCGCCGTCAGGGCGTTCAGCGGCACCTCCAAATCCAACACGGTGAAGGAGATGGAGTAGTCGTTGAGGAAGGACAGCACGCCCTCCGCCGCGGGCGTCCCCGTGGCCAGCGCCTGCGCCTGCGTTCCGAGCACAACCGCCTCGTGCTCGACGTCCGTGGACGTCGGGGCGCCACAGCTGAACAGCGCGGGGAGAACCGTGGATAGCGAAAGAAACAAGGGAAGTTTGAGTTTCATGCGCACCGTGTAGCGCAAGACTTGTCCGGCGCACAGGACGTCACCCGTGCGTGACGCAATCCAACCGAACCCGTGGGGAATAGGCCCACCTCCGTGGCAGTCTTGCGCGCCATGCGAATCCCCCACGCGCTGTCCCTGGGCGCCGCCGCCCTCCTGGCGCTGTCGGCGCAGGCCGCCGCCCCCAGCCGTCCTTCTCCCACCTTGCCTTCGGGCTACTGGCCGGAGGAGAAGGTGGCCGAAGTCCTCGCCAAGACGCAGGAGGTCCGCCTGTCGCCGGACCTCTCCCGCCTCACGCCCGACGAGCAGGCGGCGGTGAAGGACCTGCTGGAGGTGGGCGCCATCTTCCAGGGCCTGTACGAATCCTCGCGCCACCACCAGGCGCTCCCGGCGCTCGCGAAGCTGGCGGCGCTGGACAAGAAGCTGGGCGGCCCCCAGCGCACGCGGGATCTGCTCACGCTGTACCGCCTGTACCAGGGGCCCATCGCCAGCACCCTGAGCAACGCGCGGGAGGCGTTCCTCCCGGTGGACGCGCAGGTGGCCGCGCGCAACGTGTACCCGGTGGACGTGACGCGGGCGGAGGTGGACGCCTTCCTGGCCGCGAACCCCGGCGAGCGCCAGTCCCTGCTGAGTGAGAAGACGGTGGTCCGCCGCGCCACGGCCGCCAACCTGCGCCAGGACGTGAAGGTCCTCCAGGCGCACCCGGTGCTGGACACGCTGCACCCGGGCCTGCGCCAGGCGCTGCAAGCGAAGGCGAAGCGGCCCGACGCCAAGGCGCTCTACGCGGTGCCGTACGCGGTAGCCTACGGGCCGGCGCTGGTGAAGGCCTACGGGCTGGTGATGCGCGCGGCGCAGCGGCTGGAGGCCAGTGACGTGGAGCTGTCGCGCTACCTGCGCAACCGCGCGCGGGACCTGCTCAGCAACGACTACGAGAGCGGCGACGCGGCGTGGGTGACGGGCCGCTTCCAGAAGCTCAACGTGCAGTTGGGCGCGTATGAGACGTATGACGACGCGCTCTTCGGCGTGAAGGCGTTCCACAGCCTTTCGGTGCTGCTGCGCAACGAGCCGGCCACGCAGGAGCTGCGCAAGCGCCTGGGCGGGCTCCAGGCGGTGGAGGACGCGCTGCCCTACGCCGCGAAGAAGCGCGTGCGCGAGGACATCCCCGTGGGCGTCTACGAAGTCATCGCCGACTTCGGCCAGTCGCGCGGCACCAACACCGCGAGCATCCTCCCCAACGACGCGCTCACCGCCCGCCGCTACGGCCGCACCATCCTCCTGCGGGAGAACATCATGCGGAACCCGGAGCTGTTCGCGTCCGACGAGCGCATCTGGCGCGCCGCGGTGGTGGACGCCCACGCCCGGGAGCTGGTCTCCGAGGGCAACTTCCAGCGCACCCTCTGGCACGAGGTGGGCCACTACCTGGGGCCGGACCGTGACCAGAAGGGGCGCACGCTGGACGACGCGCTGGAGGACTACGCGGGCGCCGTGGAGGAGATGAAGGCGGACCTGGTGAGCCTCTTCTCGCTGCAGGCCTTCCACAAGAAGGGTACGCTGGACGCCGCCGGGCTGCGCGCGGTGCAGGCCTCCGGCATCCGCCGCACGCTCCAGAACGTGCGCCCGCGCGAGGACCAGCCCTACCAGCGCATGCAGTTGGTGCAGTTCAACTGGTTCCTGGAGCACGGCCTCATCCAGGCGGACGCGCGGACGGCGCGCCTGAGCATCCAGTACGACAAGTACCCGGCCGTCGTGACGGCGCTGCTGGAGCAGGTGCTCGCGCTCCAGCACGGGGGCGACAAGGCGGCCACCTCGGCCTTCTTCCAGCGGTGGAGCGCCTGGACGCCGGAGCTGCACGAGAAGCTGGCGGCGCGCATCCGCGAGGCGCAGGGCGCCCGCTTCCGGCTGGTCCGTTACGACGCGCTGGGGGACTGAGCTGGAAGCGGGCGGCTCCCGCCGAGGCCCGGGCTCAGGCGTCCGGCGGGAGCACGGGCCGCAGGACGGCGACGCCGTACATACTGGACCGCGCCCCCTGAGTCCCGTGGACCGCGGAGTATTGTGCCTCCGCGTGGATGTACATGCTCACGTCCTCGAGCGCGGAGTCGCCGGTGAACTCATGCACGTACACGCCGCTCGTGTCACGCCCGGTGGCGCCGCCGAGCAGCGCCCAGCTCTCCGGCGCGGACTGCGTCAAGCGATAGCCATCCTCAGTCCGCTCGACGACCACCCAGTGCCCGACGACGTTGGTGGCCGCGCTGCCGTCATTGTTGAGCGGGCGCATGATGACCGCGCTCATCTCCCCGACCTCCATGTCCCCCAAGGACTCGAGGGTGGAGGCGGCGCGTTCAGGGGACAGCGTCTCAACCACGTTGCGGAACTCCACCTCCGCCGCCTCGAAGCGCAGCGGAGATCCGTCCCCGACGTCCAGTTCGACGGGGATGGGCTGCCCGTCCGGCAGCGCCACCTCGGAGATGGCGCCCGGAGCCGGCGTGAGCCCCGCTCTGTAGCCACTGGCCCCCCGCTCACCGAAGGCGCCCGAGTCCACCAACTGCTCCCAGATGGCTTTGGAGGAGCCCACGCCGTGCTCCATCAACACCGCGTCGATGGACTCGGCGGTGGTCCATTGAGGGAGGGCCTCCAGCAGCCGGTCGAACGCGGTGGCCGCGCAGTAGCTCGCGCCCGGCACCGTCTCGGCGACCACCGCGGGGACATCCGCGCTGTAGGACGTCCCGTCCTGGTGACTGACCTCTCCCAGCGGGAGGCCCGCGGGCCCCGGACGAGCGTCCGGCGTCACGGGCGTGAACCCTGGCGCCGTGGGCGTGGGCGTGGGCGGTTGATACTGCACGAGCACCGGGGCCCCCGGTGACTCCCCCGTGAGGTTGGGCCCCCTGGCGCGTGTGCTCCCCGCCAGCTCGAAGGAGGAGCGCCCGGAGTCGAACCGGGCTGCCGCGGGGGCCTGCCCTCGCGCGGGGTTGGCGGTGCTCGCGGTGTTGGAAGCGGCCTTGGGCTGAAGCTGGCGGCGCATGAGCTCCAAGGCCTGGAGCTGCGCTGTGGACGACGACGCAATACGAGATGAACTGGACACGACGGACTCCCCCTCTGTGTGACAGCTACCGGGTCCCCCAGGACCCGATGAAACATTCTACGCTGAACAGAAGATTCAACAACACCCCAAGTGAATCAAAACGGACTCTGGGAGCCACTCCACCCAGGGCGTAGGGAGCTGTATTCGCTCCCGTCACTCGCGGCGGCGTCACGGAAGCGGCCGTCAGGGTTCGCGCCCGCACGCGTCGGAGGTGCCCCCCCACACACCGCCACCTTTGATGCGAGGCTTCTGGATGCCAGGCTCCCGACGTCCGTCTCACGCGCGCGCCATCCTCTTCGGCCGGAATCCCACCCAGGACGACCCCTTCGACGTGGAGGCCGACGCGGCCGAAGCGCTCGGGGTCGACACCTACCAGGCCGACCTGGGGGCCCTCCTCTCCGGCAATGCCGAACAGGCACTGTCCACCCTCCCGGAGCGCGGCAGGCTCCGGCTCCTCTACCGCGGCTGGATGTTGACGGAGGAGGAGTACACCGCGCTGGACGAAGCCGTGTCCGCCCTGGGGCACCGGCTGACGACGACGCCCGAGCAGTACGCGGCGGCGCTCTACCTGCCCAACTGGTACCCCCAGCTCTCCCGCTACACCGCCCGCAGCGTCTGGACGGAGGGCACGGACGCGGCGGAGGCCTGGCACGCGGCCCAGGTGCTCGGCCCGCGGCCCTGGCTGGTGAAGGACCATGTGAAGTCGGCCAAGGAGCGCTGGGACGACGCCTGCTTCATCCCCGAGGGCACGACGCAGGCACGCTTCGAGCAGATTTGCGCCAACCTCGTCGACGAGCGCGGAGACCGCTTCGAACGAGGGCTCGTTGTCCGCAAGTTCCTCCCCTTCAAGGAATACGGCCGCACGCCGGCGGGCCCGGCCCACCTCGAGTTCCGGCTCTTCTTCGGAGGCGGCCGGATCCTCGCCGCCGAGCCGTACCACGAGTTCGACGTCGACGTGCCGGACTTCACCGGCTTCGAGCCCCTGGCCCGGCGCATCGACTCGCCCTTCCTCACCCTGGACGTCGCCATGCTCCAGGACGGGGGCTGGGCGGTGGTCGAGGTGAACGACGGCGGCGTCTCCGGACTGCCACCCGGGCTGGACCCGCGCACGCTCTTCGAGGCGCTGCTCGCCTCTCGCTAGACAGCGCGGCGACCGCCACTTTCCGGGACTGCCCCACCCCACGCGGCGGGGGCGTGTGGCGCGCCGAGCGGTGCGCCGCCGCTTTCACCCTCCCCCCGGATGCGCACAGTTTCGGACAGGACCCTATGACCGGGAGGAAGGCATGGCGCAGCCAGGCAGGCGTCGCATGTACCTGGGGGTGGCCGGCACGGCCGTGATGCTGCTGGGAGGCTGTGCCGCCCAGCGCTCCAGCGCGAAGGTGGAGAAGGAGTGGGTGGCGCGCGTCCCGCCCGGCGACCTGGGAAACGTGCGACAGGCGCAGCTCACGGAGGAGCAGGCCCAGGAGCAAATCACCCGCGCCCAGGTGGCCAGCCAGGACGCCGAGGCCGCGCGAGAGGTCGCCCAGCGCAACGAGGACGCCGCGAAGGCCCGCTATGAAGCAGGTGAGGCAGCGCTCGAGGTCGCGCAGGCGACAGGTGACGTCGCGGCCATCGAGCGGGCCCAGAGCGCCGCCTGCACGGCCCAGCACGCCCTCACCCTGGCCGAGGCGGAGACCGCCTGGCGCGACGACGCGGTGACGACGTCGAAGTCCCTGGAGGTCATGCGCCAGCGGGAGCTGGACGTGGCCGACGCCCAGCTCGAACAGGCGGAGTACGAAGCCGTCAACGCCAACGCGGACGTCCGTGCGAAAGAGCTGTCCCCTGGCGACTTCTCCAGCGCCGTCGCCGACGCCCGGCGAAAGGCGGCGGAGCAGCAACAGCAGGTGGACGCCAACCTCCAGCGCGAACAGCAGGCCAAGGCGCGCTGGCAGCAACTGCAGGACCAGGGCTACGGAGGCAGCGGCTCACAGCAGCCCTGAGCCGCGCCTTCACGGGGTAGCGTCCCACGTGACAGCGCGGGCCGGAGCACCGTGCTCCGGCCCGCGCCGCCCATGCCTTCTCATCCGCCTTACTGCACCTCGGGCTCCCGAGGCGCCTTCCACGGGGGCAGGCCCTGCGGACACGCGGGCATCATGTCGAGCCGGCCATAGAGGCCCTGCGTCTCATCGGCGGGCCCCGCGGTGAAGAAGAGCGCCTGGGCGGGCTGGCCCTGCCCGCCATTGCCGAAGCTCAGGGCCCAGAGCCCGTCGACCACGACAGGCTGCCCGTCCGACCGAGTGAGCGCACCCGCCCAGGCGCCCGAGGCCAGGTCATACGCGTGGATGGTGCCATCTCCGAAGTTGCCCACCAGCAGGTGGTTGCTGAACTGCCCGAAGCCCGCAGGCGCCAGGGCCATGCCCCACGGCGCGTTGAGCGCCCCCTGAGACGCGAACCGACGCAGCAACTGTCCGTTCAGGTCGAAGGCGTTGATGTAGCCCGCGCCCACGCCGGGCACGTCATCCGTGAGCCCCGCGTCCTGCTGCGCATACGAGACGTAGAGGGTGCCCTCGACGTTCTGGATGTTGAAGGGCGCGTACCCGGCGGGCAGCGATGGGTCCTCGAAAGCGCCCGGCATCGGCATGCGCGTGAAGCGGGAGTTGAAGACGTCGATTCGCCCGTTCCGGAAGTCCGCCGCGTACAGCATGGCGTCCGCCCCGCTCCCCGCCAGCGCGAGCCCCTTGTACACGGCGCCCGCGGTGGAGTTGTCCGCGACAGTCATCGCCCAGACCTCGTCCACCATGGGTGCCCAGGCGGCCAGGAGGCCCTGCTCCGTGGCGAAGATGAAGCGAGCGGGCCCCGAGACGCCCGTCCCCGTCACGACGAACGCTTCCGAGCCATTGAACACCACACCGGTGGGCGTCCCCGACTCGGCCACGCCAGGCGGCGCGGGGATGCCCACGATGAGGGGTTGCTGGACCCCGTTGCCGTCATAGAGCGACGACGTGCCCGTGCCGTTGTTCGCCACCCACGACACGCCCGTCGGGTTGAAGGCCAGGCCCCACGGGTTGATGAGGTGCGGGTCGACGTACTCCGCGCCCAGCGCGGGACTGTTGGCGACGAGGTTGCGCTGCGTGTATCCGCCCGCCACCGAGCAGTCAGCCGGCGGCGCGGGTGGCATCGCCGCCCTGGCGACCGGCACGGTGAAGACGGCGACGGCCGCGGACAGCACCCCTTGCATCAACGTGGGCCTGCGAGTGTTCATCACGATTCCCCCCCTCTGAGACGGCGAACCGCCGCGTGCTCATTGAGCAACAAGCTGGGAGGGCGTCTTCGGATGAACAACCCGGACTGCTGCCCAGTCGCATTGCACACCGGACGGCAATCACTGGCCCGCGAGGGCGACCCGGACTACTCGCCTCGGGACGCCTTGTCCGCACGCCACCAGTGGCTCATGCGCTCGTGAAGCTCCGCCTCGTAGCCTTCCTTGCTCGGGCGGTAGAAGACGGAACGCTCCAACTGCGCGGGCAGGTACGTCTGCCCGGGCACGTAGTGGTCCTTGAAGTTCCAGGGCGTCTGGTAGCCCTTGCCGTGCCCCAGCTCCTTCATCAGCTCGGTGGGCGCGTTGCGGAGGTGGAGCGGAGGCTCCGCGTTGGGGTGCTCCTGGAGCGCCGCCAGCGCCGCGTCCAGCGCCGCATAGGCACGGTTGCTCTTCTTCGCCGTGGCCAGCAGGACGACGGCGTGCGCCACGCAGATGCGCCCCTCTGGCATGCCCATGGCGTGGAAGGCCTCCTCGCAGTCACGCACGATGCTGATGGCCTCCGGCATCGCCATGCCCACGTCCTCCACGGCGATCACCTTGAGCCGTCGCCACAGGGACGCCACGTCGCCCGTCTGGAGCAGCTTCGCCGCCCAGAAGACGGCGCCCTGGACGTTGGAGCCCCTGCACGACTTCTGCAGCGCGCTCAGCAAGTCGTAGTGCTGGTCCCCATCCTTGTCGTGGCGGGACAGGCTGGTGCCCACCGCCTCGCGCGCCGTCTCGGGCAAAATCTCCGCGCCGTCCGCGGTGAGGCTGGCGGCCAGCTCCAACGCCCCCAGCGCCTTGCGCACATCGCCCACGCCGCCCTTCGCCAGCAGCGTCAGCGCCTCTTCTCCCACCGTCAGGTTGCGCGCCCCCAGGCCCCGCTTCGAGTCACCGAGCGCCCGCGTCAGCGCTGACTGGATGTCCGCGACGGTGAGCTCCTTGAGCTGGAACACACGACACCGGCTGACGAGCGCGGGGCGGACCTCGAAGCTGACGTTCTCCGTGGTGGCGCCCAGGAGGACGAAGAGGCCGCTCTCCACGTGGGGCAGCGCCTGCTCCTGCACGTTCTTCGCCCAGCGGTGAATCTCGTCGACGAAGAGGACGGTGCGGCGGCTGTACTGGTTGCGCAGGCGCTCGGCTTCGGCCACCACCTCGCGGATGCGGGGGATGCCGTCCGACACGGCGGAGAGGATGACGAACTCCGCGTCCACCCCGGTGGCCATCATCCGCGCGAGCGTCGTCTTACCCACCCCCGGAGGCCCCCAAAAGAGGGAGGAGACGATGGCCTTGCGCTCGATGAGTTGGCGGAGCGGACGTCCCGGACCCAGCAGATGGGACTGACCGATGAACTCGTCAGGCGTGCGAGGCCGCATCCGCTCCGCCAGGGGCGCGAAGCGATTCACGTCGACGGAGGCGGAGAAGAGGTCGGGACTAGCGCTCATCGGGCCGAAGGCTCCCCCCTCCGTGGCCCAGGGTCAATCATCCGAATCGAGCGGCTCGACGAGCACCTGTCCCATTGTCAGGTCGTTCAACGCGGTCCGCAGGGCCTCCACCTGGGCGACGGGCAGCTCCAGCCGATACCCCACGGTGGCCGAATACTCCTCCGCCAGCACCTGCGCCTCGTAGGACGGCAGCAGGCGGCGCAGCCCGTCGACGTGGGGGTACTCCACCTCGACGGCCAGTCGCGTCTTGCGCACACGCTCCGTGGTGGGGAGGCTTTCGAGCGCCTGCTGGACGCCGGCGGTGTAGGCGCGCACCAGCCCGCCCTTTCCGAGCAGCGTCCCACCGAAGTACCGGGTGACGACCATGGCCACGTCGCCCACGCCCCCGTGCAGCAGGGCGGTGAGCATGGGCCGGCCGGCCGTCCCATGGGGCTCGCCGTCGTCGCTCATGCCCACCTGGGCGGTGGAGCCCGGAGGCCCGACGACGAAGGCCCAGCAGTTGTGGGTGGCGTCAACGAACTCCTCGCGGACGCGGGCGATGAAGGCCTTCGCCTCCTCCACGGTGGGCGTGTGGGCGGCCGTGGTGATGAAGCGGCTCTTCTGGATGTCCTGCTCCACCCGGTGGAGCCCGGCCGGGATGGGGTAGCGCTTCTCGTCCATGGGTGTGTTGGAACAGTGTCACATATCCCAGGCCGCCTGGAGCTCACGCCTGACGCAGCACCAGCAGCCGAAGCTCCGTCATGTCCTCCATGGCGTACTTCACGCCCTCGCGGCCGAGGCCCGAGCCCTTCACGCCCCCGTAGGGCATGGTGTCGACGCGGAAGCTCGGCACGTCGCCGACGACGACGCCCCCCACCTCCAGCTCGTCCCAGGCCTTCATCGCCCGCGACAGGTCCTGTGTGAAGAGGCCCGCCTGGAGTCCGAAGCGCCCGCTGTTCACCTGCGCCAAGGCTTCGTCGAAGCTGTCAAAGGGCTGGAGCAGGACGACCGGGCCGAAGGCCTCCTCGCTGCTCAGCGACGCATCCTCGGGGACCCCCTCCAGCACCGTCGCGTCGAGCACCGGGCCACGCCGGCCGCCTCCCGCGAGGACCCGCGCCCCGCGCTGCACGGCCTGCTGAATCCAGCCCTCCAGGCGCCGCGCCGCGGGCTCGTCAATCATGGGACCCAGCGTCGTGGCCTCATCCGACGGGTTGCCCGGCCGCAGCGCCTTCGCCCGTTCGACGAGCCGCTCCCGGAGCGCGTCGTACAGCGACGCATGGACCAGCACGCGTTGCACCGAGATGCAGCTCTGCCCGGCCTGGAAGAAGGCCCCCTGCGCCACCCGGTCCGCGATGAAGTCCAGCGGCGCGCCCGGCGCCTCGTCCACCACGCAGGCCGCGTTGCCGCCCAGCTCCAGCACCACCTTCTTCCGGCCCGCCCGCGCCTTCAGCTCCCACCCCACCTTCTCCGAGCCCGTGAACGAGAGCAGCTTCAGCCGGTCGTCCTCGATGAGCGGCGCGATGTCCTCCAGCCGCACGGGCAGCACGGAGAAGGCCCCCTCGGGCAGCTCCGTCTCCGCCAGCACCTCCGCCATGATGAGCGCGCTCACCGGCGTGCGGTCCGACGGCTTGAGGATGAACGGGCAGCCCGCGGCGATGGCCGGCGCCACCTTGTGCGCCACCAGGTTGAGCGGGAAGTTGAACGGGGTGATGAACGAGCACGGCCCCACCGGCACGCGCTGGGTGAAGCCCCGGTAGCCCGCGGCGCGCTTCGACACCTCCAGGTTCAGCACCTCGCCCCCGCCGCGCACGGCCTCGTCGGCGGCGGCCTTGAAGGTCTCAATGAGCCGGTCCACCTCCCCCCGCGCGTCGCGCAGCGGCTTGCCCGCTTCGATGCAGAGCGCCAGCGCCAGCTCCTCCGCGCGCTCGCGGAAGCGGCGCACGCAGTGTTCGAGCACCGCCTGCCTCGCGTAGGGCGCCAGCTTCCGCATGGGCTCGGCCGCGCGGACGGCGGCGGCGATGGCTTCCTCGACAGCCGCGGCATCCGCGACCGCGACGTGCGTCACGACCTCGCCCGAGTACTTGTGGGTGACGGCCAGCTCCGCGTTGGGCTGCCGGGGACGGTTGGCCAGGTAGTACGGGTAACGTTCAGCCAGCATGGTGTTCCTCCAGTGTTCGCGAACCGTCGCTCCTTCTCAGAGCGCGGCGAGCTCCTCCGCACCCGCGCCGAGCGCTCGTGCGTTGTCCGAGTAGTCGATGGGCACGTCGATGACGTGGACGCCGCTCGACGACAGGCAGCGAGCCAGCGTGGCGCCGAACTCCGTCGCGCTGGTCGGCCGGTGGCCATGGGCTCCATACGCCTCCGCGTAGCGCACGAAGTCCGGGTTCCCCAGCGCCATGCCGAAGTCCGGCAGGCCCATCTCCCCCTGCTTCCAGCGAATCATCCCGTAGCCGTCGTCGCGCACGACGACCACCGTCAGGTCCAGCCCCAGCCGGACGGCCGTCTCCAACTCCTGCGAGTTCATCATGAACCCGCCGTCCCCGCAGACCGCCACCACCTTGCGGCGGGGATGCACCAGCTTCGCCGCGATGGCCGAAGGCAGCCCCGCTCCCATCGTCGCCAGCGCGTTGTCGAGCAGCAGCGTGTTGGGCCGGCGCGTGCGGTAGTAGCGAGCGAACCACAGCTTGTACATGCCGTTGTCCAGGCACACGACGCCGTCGTCCGCCAGCGCGCGCCGCAGCTCGGCGACGAGCCGCGCGGGGTAGATGGGGAAGCGGTCGTCATCCCCACCGTGCGCGAGCTGCGCCTCGAGCCCCGCGCGGAACTTCTCGAAGGGCGCGAAGTCCCAGTGCGCACGCTGCCCCAGCCCTTCACCGATGCGCCACACCGCGTTCGCGATGTCGCCCGTCACCTCCAGCTGCGGGAAGTACACGGGGTCCACCGCCGCCGACGAGAAGTTGAGATGCACCACGGTGCGGCGGCTGTCGCGCATGAAGAACGGCGGCTTCTCGATGACGTCGTGGCCCACGTTGATGATGCAGTCCGAGGCCTCGATGGCGCGGTGGACGAAGTCCCCTTCCGACAGCGCCGCCGTGCCCATCCACAGGGGATGCGACTCGTCCACGACGCCCTTCCCCATCTGCGTGCTGAAGAAGGGGATGCCCGTCTTGTCCACGAAGACGCGGAGCATCTCCGACGTGAGCTTGCGGTTGGCGCCCGCGCCAATCATCAGCAAGGGCCGGCGAGCGGAGGCAATCGCCTCGACGGCCAGCGCGATGGAGGCCTCGTCCGCCACGGGCCGGCGCTGGGCGCTGGGCGCCAGCAGCGGGGCGTCCGTCTGCTCCCGGGCCACGTCCTCTGGCAGCTCCAGGTGCGTCGCGCCGGGGCGCTCCTCCTCGGCGCGGCGGAACGCCTCACGCACGGCCGAAGGGACATGCTCCGCCGACACGAGCGTGCGCGTCAGCTTCGTCAGCGGGCGCATCATCCCCACCACGTCGACAATCTGGAAGTGGCCCTGCTTGCCGGCCCGGATGGGCTTCTGCCCGGTGACCATCACCATGGGCATGGCGCCGAGCTGCGCATAGGCGGCGGCCGTGACGAGGTTGGTCGCCCCGGGCCCCAGCGTCGACAGGACGACGCCCGCGCGGCCAGTGAGCCGCCCATACGTGGCCGCCATGAAGCCCGCGGCCTGCTCATGACGGGTGAGCACCAACCGCATGCCCGCGGCCCGCATGGCCTCGATGACGTCCAGGTTCTCCTCTCCCGGAAGTCCGAAGACGCTGCGCACGCCCTCCGCTTCCAACGCTTTGACGAACAGGTCTGCTGCCTTCATCGGGTGCCTCCTTCGCGACCTCGCGATGGGAGAACACTTACCCGCGGGCCTCGATTGGTACATTCGTTTGTTCCCATGGCTTCGATAGGCAGCGCCTATGATTGCGCCATGGAACTGCGCCACCTCCGGTACTTCTCCGCCGTCGCGGACACCCTGCACTTCGGGCGAGCCGCCAGGCGCGTCCACGTCTCACAGCCCACGCTGTCACAGCAGGTTCGCCAGCTCGAGGAGGAGCTCGGCGCGCCCCTCTTCGAGCGCGCCCGGAGCGGCGTGCGGCTGACGCAGGCGGGCGAGCTGTTTCGCACCTACGCCTCGCGGGCGCTGGAGGACGTGGACGCGGGCAGGGTCGCCGTGGGCGCGCTGCGGGGCCTCACCACCGGCGCCCTGCGCGTGGGCTACCCGCCCAGCATGCGCGGCGTCGTGTTGCCCGCGCTCTCCGCCGTGCTGCGCAAGCACCCGGGGCTGGTGCTGAGCGCGGAGGAGGCCGTGGTGCGGCGGGTGGAGCGGCGGCTGGCGGATGGCCGGCTCGACGTGGGGCTGGGCTACGCCCCCGCGCGCTCACCGGACCTGGAAGCGGAGCCCGTCTTCGACAGCAAGCTGGCGCTGGTGGTCGCCAAGGGACATGCCCTGGCGAAGCTGGAGGCCGTGGGCGCCAAGCCCCTGGCCCAGGAGCCCTTCGCGCTGCTGTCCCAAGGGCTGCGCGTGCGCGCGCGCGTGGATGCATACTTCGCCGCCCTTCGGATTGCCCCGCACGTGGCGCTGGAGTCGAACGCAGTGGCCACGGTGCTGGCCACCGTCCGCGCGGGGCTCGCGGTGACGGTGCTCCCGGAGCCTCAACTCGCGGAGGCCGCGGGGCTGGTGGTGAAGCGGCTCTCCCCCGCGCCCCGGGCCGAGCTGGCGGCGCTCCTGTGGCGAAGAGGGGCGCCGCGCACGCCCGCCGCGGAGCTGTTCGCGGACGAGGTGCGCGGCGCCAGACGCCCGAGCAGACGATGAGCCCGCTTCAGCGCGTGTCGGGGAGCTGCGTGTACTCGTGGAAGTTGCCGTGCAGCCGCTCGCCGGGTTCGCCCTCGGTGACGGCCTGGACCAGGTACCTGCCGCCCACGAAGCACCCCTTCCACGAGCCGCCGATGCCGCCGAAGACCTCGTCCCGGTCGCCGCGCGAGCGCGGGGCGTTGTGGCCCACCTTGAAGGCGCGCAGCTCGGTGGAGATGCGCTTGCACGTGTCGGGCTCATCGCAGGCGATGGAGGCCACCAGCGAGCCGTTGGACACGTTCATCTCCGCGACGAGTTCCTCCTCGCTGTCCACGACCACGAGCGTGTCCACGGGGCCGAAGGGCTCGCCGTGGTAGAGCTTGCAGTTGCGCGGCACGTGCAGCAGCGCGTGCGGGGCCAGGTACGCGGAGACGTCCTGGTCCGGCAGGAAGCGCTCCGAGTCCAGCCGCCCGGCGAAGAGGGGCACGGCGCCGCGGCCCTCCGCCTCGCTCATCAGGCCGTGCAGCTCCTCCACCTTCTGGCTGTTGATGAGCGGGCCGAAGTCCAGCGCGGGAGGCTCGCCCTCCGGCGTCTCCGCCAGCAGCGGGTGCCCCACCTTCAGGGCGGAGACGACGGGCAGGTACGTCTCCAGGAAGCGCGGCATGAGGCTCCGCTCCACGACGAAGCGCGGGTACGCGGTGCAGCGCTGCTTGCCGTACTCGAAGCCCTTCTTGAGCTGCTTCGCCAGCCCGTCCCAGTCGCTGAAGTGCCAGATGCCGTAGGCGTTCACCCCCTCCATCTCCAGCATGTAGCGCTTGTTGCGGTCATAGAGGCTGGCCGCGATGTCCCGTCCGTTCGCCTTTCCGCCCACGAAGGACAGGCAGGCGATTTCGGGGTTGCGCACCAGCGCGTCGCTGAGCTGTCCGCCCGAGCCGCTGATGAGCGACACCGGCAGCCCGCAGCGGCGCGCGAGCGCCATGCAGAGCGTCAGCGAGTAGAGCCCACCATCCGTGGGCGTCTTGGCGATGGCGCTGTTGCCCGAGAGCACCTGGACCAGCACCGCGTGGACCAGCACCGACAGCGGGTAGTTCCACGAGGCGATGTTGGAGATGAGCCCCAGCGGACGGCGGCCCTCCACCATGGGCTCGATTTGGGCGACGTACCACTCCACGCCGGTGATACAGCGGTCCACGCTGACGCGGGCTTGAGGCACGG
This sequence comes from Myxococcus sp. AM010, assembly GCF_013372585.1. NCBI lineage: Bacteria > Pseudomonadati > Myxococcota > Myxococcia > Myxococcales > Myxococcaceae > Myxococcus > Myxococcus sp. AM010. The sequence continues at coordinate 84,848 of NZ_JABXEO010000018.1, read as the reverse complement.
GCTTGCCAATCTCCCAGGCCAGGATGAGGGCCAGCAGCTCGCGCTGCTCACGCAGCATGGCCAGGCACTGGGTGACGCGCTCCTTGCGCGCATCGAGGTCCTGGTGGGCCCAGCTCCGCGCCTCCTTGGCGGCGGCGCTCGCGGCGGCACGCGCGGTGTTCGCATCAATCATGGGCAGACGGCCCAGGACGGTGCCGTCCACCGGGGACAGGTAGGGCTTTCCCTTTCCGGGCTGCCCCCACTCCCCCGCGATGAGGTTGAGCACTCGCCCAGACGGGTCGAAAGCCTCGGGAACGAGCGCCCGGATTCGACGCTCCAGATTCGACCACTCCGCGTAAGCAGGCACCGCACTCGCCATGGGCACGCCCTCCCCCAGTAGGAGACCAGGCCGACACTCCACCCGGCATCGGCTCATTGCGTCAAGGTGATGGCCAGTGAGGCGCGCGGCAACCGCCGCCCCGAGGCCACGGGTTGCGTCGCCTTTCGCGCGCTGCGCCTCCTGGATTTCTTCCCAGCGCGCAGAACTGACCTGGCAGATTCCGGTGCAAACTAACTACCCAGCAAGTAGCCTCCATCTGCATGGGGCTCCCTTTCCTGAATCCGGCCCGCCTCCCGCCAGGGACTCGGGTGGGCCCGTGGCGCCTCATGGACCTGAGAGGCAAAGGCACCTATGGCGCCGTCTACCGGGCCCGGGACTTCACGGGCATGAACACCGTGGCCCTCAAGCTGGCCCTGCATTCCCGGGATGAACGCTTCGCGCGCGAGGCCGAGCTGCTGTCGCGCATCCGCCACCCCGCCGTTCCCCGGCTGCGCGCGAGCGGACAGTGGCAACCCGCCAAGGGGCCGCCCCACCCCTACCTCGCGATGGACTGGGTGGAGGGCACGCCGCTCTACGACTGGGCCAGCGAGCACCGCCCCACGTCGCGGCAGGTGATGGCGCTGCTCGCGAGGCTGGCGCGGGCGCTGGAAGCCACTCACGCCGTCGGAGGACTGCACCGGGACGTCAAAGGGCACAACGTGGTGGTGCGCGAGGCCGACGGGCAGGCGTTCCTCATGGACTTCGGCTCCAGTCACTTCGTGGGCGCCGCGACGCAGACGTGCTCGCCATTCCCGCCGGGGACGCCGGCCTACCGCTCCCCTGAGGCCTGGCGCTTCGCGGCGGGTGCCTCCGCGTCTCCGTATGCGCCGGGACAGGCGGATGACGTCTTCGCGCTGGGGGTCACCGCGTTCCGGATGATTACGGGGCGGTATCCACCGTCAACCCACCCCGACGTGGCCGAGTCGCGGTGCTGGCATACCGAAGGGGCACGGGCCCCGTCCCCGCGAGACGTCAACGGGCGCTGCGGTCCGGAGTTGAGCGCGCTGGTGTCGCGGATGCTCTCCCCAGGCTTTCACGCGCGAGGCAGCGCCCGCGAGCTGGCGGAGGCGCTGGAGTCGGCGGTGGCACGGGCGGGCGCGAAGTCGGATGTGCCACTCCTGGTGGGAGGTGCCCCGCGCGCCCGTGCGTCGGCGCAGTGGAATGAACGTTCCTTCCGCTATCGAGTTCGACGGCTCCGGTGGCCGTGGGTCGCCATCATCGGACTGGGAGGGCCCCTGGTGCTGAGCCTCGGCTGGCGACCCCGCGCGGGCGCCTCGGTCGAAGTCGGTCCCCTGCCGACGGCGATGTCCGTGGAGGCAACCGACGGAGGCACGGTGGCGGTGGGAGACAGCGTGTTCGCGGCCCCGGCATCCCCCGTTCAGGCCCCCGTCGCATGGTCAACCATTGGCCTGGAGATGCCACCCCGACCCTTTCCCGGGCAGACCCGGCCAGACGCATCCGGACGGTGCCCACGCAAGCTCCAAGTCCCCATCAATGGTGGCTGCTGGGTGAAGTTGGCCGTCGATAACCTGAAGGACTGCGACGAGGATGGGTATGTCCACAAGGGCGCCTGCTATGGCCCTGCCTTCCCCCCCATGCGCCCCGCAACGTCGAGCCCTACGCGCCATTGAGGAGCGGACCACGGCGCCCCCCCCTGGCCAACAGCCACGCACTGACAGCGCGCGCCGCGAATCGCGCAGCGGAGGAGGCGCCCCGAGCTGACAAGCGCCAGGACCAAGGCGCGCGGAGTAGGGGCCGATTGCCCGCCCCCCACGCCGCTTCGGCGAGGTGCACGGCCGCGACATATCCTGCGGGCGATGGAGCCCACCTACACAGTCACCGCCGTGCGGAACCGGGACGAACTGGAGCACATCCTGGCGCTGCAACAAAAGAACCTGAAGCAGGCGCTGTCCGAGGAGGAGCTGCGCGCACAGGGGTTCGTCACGGTCCAGCACGACCTGCCGGCGCTGGAGCAGATGCACGCCATGGCGCCCAGCATCGTCGCCCACCATGACGGAGCGCTGGTGGCCTACGCCCTGACGATGCCGCGCGAGGCCCGCGCGCTGGCGCCCGTCCTGGAGCCCATGTTCGCGCTCTTCGAGTCGCTCGACTTTCGAGGCAGGCCCCTGAGCGACCACCGCTTCTATGTGATGGGGCAGATCTGCATCGACAGGGCGCACCGGGGCCAGGGCTTGTTCGACCGGCTCTACCACCAGCACCGGGACCACTTCCGGGACGCATTCGACCTCATCGTCACCGAGGTGTCCGCGCGAAACCTCCGCTCCCTGCGCGCGCACGAGCGGGTCGGCTTCGAGACGCTCCACACCTACCGGGACGCGACGGACGAATGGGCCGTCATCGCCTGGGACTGGGCCGCGCCTCGAAAGGACGAGGCGCAACTCCGCGACGCCTCGGGGCGATAATCGCCCTGTCACGGAGGCAACCACCGGAATCCGCCCAGCCTCGAACGCACCACGCCCCGGCCTCCCCCCGGCGCGTCCGCGCGTGGGCTGCGCCGTGAGCCGTGGGCAGAGACGACGTATCAGGTCGAATCCATACGTCAGGAAAAGACAATCATTCATCACCTGTCCGTGTACCAACAAACGTCCGGCCCCCCGGCGTCGGGCAGGGACGCTCCAGGTTGTCTCCCAGGGGAAAAATCACCCTATCGAGACGCGCAGAGGGGCTTGGCCACACTTGAAGTGCGCAGGCCCGGAGACGAATTTGTGACACGGCAATAATCTGTTTCTGGATTGCCAGAAACAGGGGCATTTGGTGTATTAAGCCGTCGCACTTCGTTGTCCCCCCTATCAGGAGTTCCCCCGATGCGTCGTTATGTTGGATCTGCCTTCCTCGCCGCCGGTCTGCTCGTTGGCTGTGGCCCGAGCGAAACCGAAACGTCCACGCAGCAGCCCCAGGAGGAGCAGCAGCAGCAGGGGCTGTTCACGGAGACGGACGTAGACGTCGCCACCGAGTGCCAGGGCATCCTCGGGTTCGTCAATCAGGCCTCGTTCAACACGCTGGACGCGTACCTGCCCAGCAACGTGGTCCACAATCTGGTCAACCGGCGCGCGACGTCGCCGTTCGTGTCCCTGGCGGACATCTCCTCCGTGCCGCTGGTCGGTCCTGCGCGGCTGCAGCAGATCGAGCACGGCGCCCGGGACCTGAACTACATCGACGTGGAGTGCTACGGCATCGCGGATGGGCTGGCCCTGTCGCACGATGACGCGGCGGCCCTCGTGTCGCTGGTGAACAGCGTCAGCTCCACCGAGCTGCACGACATCCTCCCCTACGCCTGGAACGGCGCGCTGAACCTGCGCAACCAGCGCCCGTTCACGAGCGCGGACGCCATCGCGAACACGACGGGCATCGCCGAGGTGAGCTTCCGCAACCTCCGCAACGCGGCCACGCTGAGCCGTCCGTTCGAGGCGCTCATCGCCGCGGTGAACAACCAGCCGGTTTCGCACGGCGGCGTGTTCATGGCCCGCCACTTCGACTGGTGGACGAACCTGCACGGCGGCCAGTTCTACAACTTCCAGATTGACTCGTGCTTCGGCATCGAGCCGGAGCGCGTGTTTGGCGAGCAGCCCCGTCCGTACCTGGCCGACGCCGCCGAGGTCCGCGCCGAAGTCGAGGCCACCATCGCCGCCTCCGAGCGCCGTGTCGCGCTGGATCCGAACGTGAAGGCCGCCGGCCTGGCGAACCTGTACGCCCTGACCGAGGGCCGCTCGTTCTTCGGCTGCTACTACGGCTACTCGCGCGACCCCTGGAGCGGCCACAGCGCGGCGTTCTTCGTCGACACCGTGTCCGGCTTCAGCGTGTACACGGACAGCTACTGGGTGGAGTGATTCACCAGCGCTCCGGACGGGGCTGAACGGCCCGTCCGGGGCGCGGCAGATTTGAAGAAAGCCCCGGGCTCATTCGAGCCTGGGGTTGGCGCCTCCCCGAGTTGCATCAAAGCGGCGCCCCGGGTGAACGGCCCACCCGATTCACGCCTCGACTGATTGAGCCGAACTCCAGGCGGTGGCCGGGCTTTTCGACGCCGCGCAACTCCGCGGACGATGCTCCCGTATCGCGCCCCCCAACGAGGCGCGCAAAGTCCGCGGCCACGGCACGCGTCGCAAGCAGGTGGACACCACTTGAGAGAGCCAGGAGGGCTCCGGCAAACCACGGAGACATGCATCCAGCCTTTGAGGTGGTAGACGCACGTCGCATCAGAGCGCCTGCGATCAGGCCCAAGAGCGCCGCGAAGGCGGCAATCCACTGAGCCGCCTGCAGCGCTGCCCAACGGATGGCAGACACGTCTTGACCCGCCGGCCATTCGACCAGGCCGGTCCTCGCCATCTCCCACAAGAAGCTCGCCCCTGCATGGGATGCAAGCCCCGCGCACGCGATGCTCACGATGGTGAGGGCACACGCAAGGGTTGTCGCCAACAGTGCGCCTCGGGTCCAAGACGCGTCGCGTTTCCGCTCCTGCCCCTGGAGCCCAACACCCCTGACATCCAGAGCCAGGACTGCCCCCAACGAAGCCAGGAGAAGCGCAGCGCCGCCCGCGGCGATGGCCAGCCCCCCCAGGAGGTTTGCGAATCCCGCAGCCACCGTCGATGCGCTACGCGCGCCAGCTCCGTACACCCTTCGCAGGTCGTCGTAACGCCACAGCCACACCATGTGCGCGGACCCGAGGAGCCACGGGAGCGCGACAAGCACCAGGGAGCGTTTGACAGCAGGCCGCTGGTACGCGCCCCAGCGGTAGAAGAGCACCGCGAGCGCCAGCGCGGTGATGAATGGCATCAGCCTGACAATATAGGTGGCGATGGGAACGGGCGGGTAGACGCTCGCGAGAATGAGCTGCATCCCCGATTCACGAAGCCGGACAGTTTCCTGGTGGGCCTGCCACAACCCGTGAATCCCCAGAGGGCCATATAGGAACAGCAAGGGGACGCTCGCGAAGAGCCACCCACGCCATGCACGTGTCTGAGCTACGGCCTGCATGGCGCTGGAGGTTAACACGACTGCGCCAGGGGTAGGCCGAAGGGGGGTGTGCCACGGAGGGCTGGCGGGCAGGCCATCATTGTATTGGCCGCCATCCACCCCATTCATGACGCAGGTATGGACTCCTTCATGCACGTCGCCGCAGTGCAGCGGCTTAATCGGTAGTTGGGGCTCCCGGTTCCATTGACACCCGAAATGTGGTGGAAGGTGCATGGGATGCCTGCGAAATCGGGACAGGCCCACCCGTCTGGTACGACGACTACAACCACCGCCACCCGCACCGCCGGCTGAAGATGAAGTCACCCCGCGAGCTCCGTACTGGTAACTCTCACTCCTGAGCTGTCCGATTTGACGGGGGCAACTCCAGGCATCGTCATCCCGCCCTTCCTAACGGGCCCACTGAACGTCGTAACCGTTCACCGACTCATGCTGCGTGCGCGGGCTGAGGGGCCTCCGCAAGGGGAAGCAGCGAGGGAGGCGGCAGGCTCCGGCGGTGCGTGCGCAGCGTGTCTGTGAGGAAGCCCAGTACGCCCCGCTCTTGCAGTTTGAGCGTGGTGACTGCGGTGAAGATGCGCTCGACGAAGCAGCTGCCCTCGGGGCCTTGCGTCCCGAATGACGTCTTGCGGTACATGACGGCGTGGCGGATGCACTGCTCGCCGAAGTTGTTCGTCGGCTCGATGCCGGGCACGTCAACAAACGTCCAGAGACACTCCTCCAACTTGAGGATTTCTCGTGCCATGCCCGACGTCTTCTTCTCCGCGCGCACCTCGGCCTGTCGCAGCAGTCGGCCCACCGTGCGTCGTACCTTCGTCATCCGCTGCTCGAAATCCTCTCGCGCCAGAGTTCCGTCGCGCACCCGGTGCCGCCACTTGAAGAAGCGGTGGCGCTCGCGCATCAACCGCGTGCCCAGACGGCCGCCCTCGCCGCCTCGGTCGATGAAGCCTTGGAAGTCGCGCGTTATGTGGCTCCAGCAGAGTTGACGCAGCCCCTTGTCATACCAGTCATACCCGCTCCACCTGTCCGTGGTGAGGAAGCCCAGGAAGCCCTCCCCCAGCAGGGCTTTGGCCACCTTGCCGCCGCGACTCCGCGCGATGTGGAACACCACCACCAAGGCCGTGGCGACCACCCACAACCAGGCACGATGGCCCCGGCCATCCTTGCGCCCCTCCACCCATCCCGTCTCGTCCGCGTGGGCCTCGTCGGCCGCCTGCACGTATGCGAGGGCCTCGGCCATCGCTGGGGCCAATGCGTCCGTCATCTCCCCTTCGAGATTCACCACGCTGCCCACCGACAAGTCCACGCCCACCATGTCCGAGAGGGCATCTTTCACCAGTCGTTTGGACAGCCGGTACTTGCCTACCAGCAGACTGGCCAGCGCCCCCAGCCTGTCCCCGAAAGCGCTGCGGGCGTGCGCGGGCACCGGCTGGCGCGTCAGCGTGCCGCACGCGCGGCACTCCAGGGCGTGGCTGCGGTACTCGGTGACGACGGCCGACAACGGCGGCACTTCCACTACCTGGTGGCGGCGCGGCTCGCAATCTCTGCCCTCCAACCGGTGCCCGCAGCCTTGGCACTCCTTGGGCACCAACTCGACGACGTGCTGCACGGCTTCGGGCGGTAGGAGACTTCGCTCATGCTTCTTGTGCCCTGGCTGACCACCGGGGCGGCGGCCCGTGGGCTTCTTCAGCGGACGCGGCGTGCCGGGGGCATCCGGGGAGGGGGGCTTCGAGGAGTTGCTCGAATTGAGATTCAGCCGCTCCTTGATCTGCCGGTTCTCCTCGCGCAGTTGCCGGTTCTCTTCCTCCAGGTGTGCGATGCGCTCCAGCGCCGCTTCCAGCAGCGCCTCCAGCTTCGCAATCCGCGCGTCCCGGGGGTCGAGTTCCGCCACGTGTTGCTGAGCACGGTGGATGAGGGAGACCGGCCCGTTCTCGCACCGACTGGGTGATGGGATCCCAAGTGGAGGCTTCGAAAATGCCATCACGGAGCCGGACCACCAGAGGTCACTCTCGTGATGGGACCCAACTCCTTGACGCGACAGCAGTTTCCGCGAGAAGCGAAACTGATTGCTCCCAGCCTGCGGTTCTCTGGTCGAGTCAGGGCTGCCCGAAGGGCACCGCCGGAGGCGGCCAAGGCCTTGACGCGACTGGGGAACCGTAGTCCCGATGCCATCAACCAGGCGGTTCTCCGGACCATCAACCAACGTGCGCGGCAACACCACGAGTGGCGGTGTGTCACGCCGCGACCAACACCGTCGAGCGCCGTCCCGCCCACCGTCCGCTGCCCCGATGTCTCCTCAAGCAGGCACCAGCCGGTGAACGGTTACTCTGGCGCAAGGTCGTGCGCGCTTCCGCGGGCATCGCCTTTTCCGGTCCGATTGCCAATGCGAGTGGAGTCTCCCCGACACGCCGCGCAGCAGCGGCCAGACAAGCCACAGCGCGAGCAGAGGGACACCGCTTGAGAGTACCAGGAGGGCGCCTGGCAAACCACGGAGTCATTCACCCAGGCTCCGAGGTGGTGGAATCGCGTCGCTTCTGACTCGACTCTCACCTCTTTCGGCTGGGTAGTCCAGGCAGGAAGGCGAGGGCAGATTGATGCTCCCCCCTGCATTGCTGAGCCCCTCCCCTCCATTGCACTGCTCTGCTAGAAAGCGCCACCGTCGTGGCTGGTCACATAGGACGCGGAGGACACCCACCCATGAGCCCCAAGAGCGCCGCCTCTCATTCCACTCCCGCCACATCCTCGCGGCGCGACTTCATCGAAGTGACGGGGGCACGGGAAAACAACCTCCAAAACGTCACGCTCAGGATTCCCCGAGGGAAGTTGACTGTTTTCACGGGGGTGTCTGGCTCGGGCAAGTCGTCGCTCGTCTTCGACACCATCGCCGCGGAGGCTCAACGCCAACTGAACGAGACCTACACCGCCTTCGTCCGCAACCGTCTACCGAAGTATGGCCAACCGGACGTGGACTCCATCGACAACCTGTCAGCCGCCACCATCATCGACCAGAAACGGCTTGGGGGAAGCTCTCGCTCGACGGTTGGCACCATCACCGACATCGCTCCCCTGCTGCGGCTGTTGTTCTCCCGCGTCGGAAAGCCCGCGGTTGGCAACTCCCATGTCTTCTCCTTCAACGATCCGCAGGGGATGTGCCCGGAATGCTCGGGCATTGGAAAGACGACGCAACTCGACCTGGACAATTTCCTGGACCGCTCGAAGTCTCTCAACGAGGGAGCAATCCTCCACCCTGACTTCGCGGTGGGCAAGTGGTACTGGAAATCCTACACACTCTCCGGACACTTCGACAACGACAAGCCCTTGTCGCGCTACACGAAGGACGAGTGGCAGATGCTCCTGCACGGCGAGTCGCGCCTCACCTTCGAATCCGAAGGGGGCCCCATCTACGCCCGGTACGAGGGCATCGTCGACCGCTTCACCCGCCTGTACATGAAGAAAGACCTCCAGGCGATGACGGAGCGCAACCGCGAGCTCTTCCTGCGGGTCGTCAACTTCGCCACCTGCCCGAGCTGTCAGGGCAGTCGGCTGAACGCGCTCGCGCGGAGCTGTAAAATTGGCGGGCATGACATCGGCCAGCTCTCCGCGATGGAGGCCACGGAGCTGGTGAAGGTGCTGTCAGCCGTTGACGACCCGGCCGGTGCGCCGGTGGTGGCCAGCCTGCTGGAGCGGCTGGGCAACCTGGTGACCATTGGCCTGGGCTATCTGAGCATGGACCGGGAATCCGGCACGCTGTCGGGCGGCGAGTCCCAGCGCATCAAGACGGTCCGCCACCTGGGCAGCAGCCTGACGGAGATGCTGTATGTCTTCGATGAGCCCTCCATCGGTCTGCACCCTCGGGACGTGCAACGGCTCAACACGCTCCTCCTCAAGCTACGCGACAAGGGCAACACCGTGCTGGTGGTGGAACACGATCCGGATGTCATCGCCATCGCCGACCACATCGTCGACCTGGGCCCGCGCGCTGGCCAGCACGGAGGACAGGTCGTCTACGAGGGGCCCTACTCGCGGCTCCAGGACGCGGACACGCTCACCGGCCGCTTCCTCCGGCAAGAACTCCCGCTGAAGGTGGAGAGCCGGAAGCGCACCGGAGCGCTGACGGTGAAGGACGCCCGGCTGCACAACCTCAAGGGGCTCACCGTGGACATCCCGACCGGTGTGCTCACGGTGGTGACAGGGGTGGCTGGCTCCGGAAAGAGCACGCTCATCAATGAGGTGTTCGTGGCGCAGCACCCCGGCGCGGTGGTCATCGACCAGTCGGCGGTGAGCACGTCCATCCGCTCGAACACCGCGACCTATACCGGGATGTTGGACACCATCCGACAGCTCTTCGCGAAGGCCAACGGGGTGAGCGCCTCCCTGTTCAGCTTCAACTCGGAGGGCGCCTGTCCCGGCTGCCAGGGGCTGGGGGTCGTCTATGTCGACCTGGCCTTCATGGATGGGCTCAAGTCCATCTGTGACGTGTGCGCGGGCAAGCGCTTCACCGAGGAGGTGCTGGGCCACGAGCTGCGAGGGAAGAACATCGGCCAGGTGCTTGATTTGACAGCGGCCGACGCGCTGGCCTTTTTCAAGGAGAAGAAGCTCCAGCCCACCCTCCAGGCGCTCGTCGATGTGGGCCTGAGCTACCTGCGGCTCGGACAGCCCCTGAGCACGCTGTCCGGCGGAGAGTGCCAGCGCATCAAGCTGGCGACGGAGCTGCACAAACAGGGGGCCGTCTACGTCATGGACGAGCCCACCACGGGACTCCACATGTCCGACGTGCGGCACCTGCTGGAGCTCATTGAGCGGCTGGTGGTTCGGGGCAGCACGGTGGTGGTCATCGAGCACAACCTGGAGGTCATCAAGCGCGCTGACTGGATTCTGGACCTGGGGCTGGAAGGTGGCCACCAGGGAGGCGACCTCCTCTTCGAGGGCACTCCACGGGAGCTCTTGAAGTGCCAGCACTCCATCACCGCCAAGTACCTGCGTCAGCACGTACGAGCCTCAGGCTGAGGCGGATTCAATGCACCTCCGTCCCGACGCCCCCATGGCGTCCGGCCGCGCATGTCGGATGACAGCCGGGGGAGCCCCCCACCGAGGCTCACCGCTCAGTTGGGCCGGGAGGGCCGCTCCGCGGTGGTGATGACGAAGTCCAGCTTCTGGAAGACCCCGGTCTTCTTCGTGTATGCGATATACGCCCGCGTCATCCACCGGGAGACCGGGTTCGCCTTCTCCGCCCGGCGCAGGAGATGGTCGACGAAGGGGTCAAACACCTCCTGGCGGATCGACCGCGCATCCACATTGACAAAGCCCGCCCGCTGGAGCTTCTCCAGGTAGGTGTCCCGCGTCTCGGGCGGATGCAACAGGTCCGCGAGGATGAGCTTCCCCCCGGGCTTCAGCACCTTGTGGGCATTGAGGAAAAACGCCTCGCGGCTGTCGAAGTCATGGGAAGCCTCGACACACGTCACCTTGTCGAAGGCCCCCTCCTCGAAGGGGAGCTCGGTGGCTGACGCCACCCACAGGGAAATCCTCTCACTCCAACCCCGCTGGGTGATGCGCTCCCCCGCCACGGAGAGCTGCTTCTTGCTGATGTTGACCAGGGAGATCTTCGCGGGCGCGAACTCCTCCATCCACAGGAGCGCGTTGTCTCCGAACCCGCAGCCCACATCCAGGATGTTGTCGTCCTTGCCCAGCCGCGCCATTTCCGCGACGAGGCGCGCGAGCGCACGGGAAGCCTCGTCCAGCGACTGCGGCTGGTCCTTCCAGTACCCCATGTTCATGAACAGCGTGTCTTCGGCCACGGACCCGCCCTTGGCCTGCAGGTCATACTGCGCCCGGATCCGAAAATCGTGAAAGCTCCACTTGCGGTAGGCACTGTTCAGAATCGTCATGGACTTCCCTTCCTGAATCGAGCGCGCTCACGGGCAAGCAAAACACCTGAGCTAGAGAAAGTATTGGGGCTGGCGGCTTCGAGTTCCAAGAACAACTGGACTCCGCCTGCGCGCACCGCCCCGGATGAACTGCGTCCCACCGGCCCTACCTATTGGTGGAGGGAAGCGCTGCGCCAGGAATACGGAATCCTTCGGGCTGACGGCCGTCGACGTCCGTGAAGCCGTACTCCCGAGCCAGGTCTCCGGCGGTCAAATCCAGCCCCGTCTTCTCCATCACCCGGGGATCCGCTGCGAGCGCGACGATGGCGCGCCCCAGATACTCGGGGGACTCGGTGGGGCCGAGGTCGAACTTGTCCTTCTCATGAGCCGCCATGACGCGCTCGGTGCGCATGAAGCCCGGAGCGACCGCGACGGCAGCGACCCGGTGAGCCCGCAGTTCCTGGGCCAGACCGAAGGCCATGCGGATGATGCCCGCCTTGGCTACGTCGTAATAGAGGTTCTGCAGATAGGCGCCATAGGCCCACCCCACCGTGTTGACGATGAGCCCCGGATGGTCGACCTCCGGCTTGGAGTCGGGCTTGCGCATCAACAGCGAGGACGCATACCGGGTCGCCACGAAGTGCGCACGCATGCCGGAGACGAACATCCCTTGCCAACGCAGGTCGAGCGGCTGCTCCCAGAATGGCGCATCGAAACCCACCCCGTCGTAGGCCTCATAGCCACCCCAGACATTGTTCACGAGCACGTCAAGGCGGCCCTGCTCGCGCCGGACGCGCTCGAAGAGCGCCTCGACGTCCGCGTCCACCGAGTGGTCCACGCGCACGGCGACACCGCGGCCTCCCCTGCGGGTCACCTCCGCGGCCGTCTCATCCACCGAGCCCGGAAGCCCCTCGGTGCGCTGGCCGCCTTTCGCGCTGCGCCCCGTGACGTAGACCGTGGCTCCGGCCTCGCCAAGCACGTGGGCGATGGCCCGCCCCGCGCCACGGCTCGACCCGGTCACGACGGCCACCCGGCCAGCAAGTCGCGGTGTCTGAGAAGAGGAAGCATGCGCCGTCATGAAGGGTCTCCCGCGGATGAAAGGATGCACTGCAGCACTGAATCGCGCTCGTAGCCTTGCGCGACCGGGTTGCCACCGGCGAGGTGGAGCACCGTGCTGAAGAGCGCGTCAATCTCCATCAGGCGCCGCGCATCCCCCTGGAGGCTGCCGGTGAGGTAGTTGACGGAGACACCGCGGAAGCGCTCGTCCGTGGCCCCCACCGTCACACCCTTGCGGATGCCCCGCCCCAGGAGAACCCAGCTGTTCTCCGGCCAGTGGTCCTTGCCCTGGGCCATGTTCAGCTTGGGGAAGCGTCCCATTTCCGAGGCGATGACAATGGTCGTCTGCTCAAAGAGCGGACCGAAGGCGTTGTGCTCGCGCTTGAGCATGTCCACGAACGCACCGATGTCGTTGAAGATGGGCCGGGTGCGCGCGCTCTGCAGAGCGATGTTGTTGGTGTGCGTGTCCAGCCAGACGCGGGGGGAGCGCACGGTAATGAAACGAGCATGGTTGTGGCGCAGCGCGTGGAAGGCGAGCGCCAGTCCCGGCCCCAGCGGGCTGTCGCGCAAGGTGGTGGCGCGAGGGGCCGAGGACATCAGCCGCTGCAGGTAGCCGGCCTGCCTCAGCCGCTCCTCGTGGGCCGCGAGTTCGTCGGGCCGCGAGCCCAGCAGCCGCCGTGCCTCCTCGATGCGCACGGACTGGAGCTCGTCGAACCACGCCGGTGTCTCGAACAGGGGCCGCTCATCCCCCACCAGCATCGCCACTGTCACGGGGTCGATGCTGAGCCCGCCGGTGGGCGGCATCACCCGGGCCGCCGGGTTGCCCGGCAGCAGGAGCATGTCCAATGGGTGGGCGGACTCATCCGCCGGTCCCGTCTGAATGTGGAGGTGGGCGATGGGAGCACCGCCCGGCAGCGTCTGGGCCGCCATGTCGCCAAAGGGCGGGGAGCTGGCGCCGTGCCGCTGGCGCCCCGCGCGCAGGATGCCCTCCCCGGTCTCATGGGCCACGGTGTTGTAGCGCACGCCATGAACCAGGCACAGGTCCTCGTCGTGCCGCAGGAGGCCCCCCATGAGCGGACCGTAGAGCCGAAGGGCCCCCTTGAGGCGCTCGTCCGCGAGGTAGCCGGTGTCGAGCGCGCCGGCCGTGGCGGGGTCCTTCGCGTCCACGGTCATCACGCTGTCGAAGCCACCATCCAGTGAAATGCGGACGATGTAGTGCGGCCGCACGGGCGTGGCCACTGGCGCGCCGCTGGCATTGGCTGGCCCGGACACCGGGGCCACCTTGCCGGAGCGCAGTCCACAACCGGAGAGCAGGGACAGCCCGCCAGCGCCAGCCAGGGCCTGGAGGAGATCGCGCCGGGAAATCCAGGTCATTGCGCCAACTCCTTCGGAGAGGGAGTCGGAAGCTCCAGCCGGAGCAGGCGAACCCCTGACAGGTAACTGCTACAGAGCGCGACCGAGGCCTCCCGCGGGGAGCCGGTCACGCGCAGGAAGCGGAGAAAGCGCTCGCGCCCCTCGTCCACGTCGGAAGCCGAGGCCGCCTGGCGGAACGTGAGCTCGAACACCTTCCGCACCATCCCCGCCACCGCCGCGGCCGGAGGCGCATCCCCGGCGCGCAGCTCCTCGCGCCACAACAGCCTCTGCGCGGCGGGCCGGCCCTGGTCGATGTCAATGATGCGGGAGCATAGGCCGATGGAGACGACCTGGGGACGCGCCTCGGGAGCGAACTCCCGGTAGGGGGCAACGAGCTCCGCCAGGGCCTCCTCCGACATGAAGGGCCGTGCCACCTCACGGACGATGAGCAGCCAGTCCTCCGAAGTGAGCTGGAGCTGCGTGCGGAGCGCGGGGGGATGCGTCGACTCAGCCAGCAGCGCGGCGATGGCGCTGACGAGCTCCTGACGGTGCCCCGGCCCCAGCGGGGACGGAGGCGGTCCCGGCTTCTTCCACTTCTTCTTCACCACCTCTGGAGAGGGTGGCATCCGGCCTGTCTCGAGCATCTTGTGGATGGCGGACCAGGACTCGCTGTCGCGCACGGGGGGCGGCGTGCTCAGGTCGAACATGCTGTCGGCGTTGTGGCAACCCGCGCAATGCTGCTGGAGGAGCACCGTCACACGCGGAGGCACCTCCTCCGTCGGCGTCGCGGTCAGCAGCAGGAAGAGGAGGCTGGTGGCGTTCATGGGCTTGGGTTCAATGCGAGCGGCTCCGTCTGCGCCTTGCTGAGCAGGATGGAGCGGATGAGGACCTCGACCCGACGCCCGCTCTTGTCGAAGGCCTGCGCCAGCTCGGCCAGGAGCTGGCGCTCCTCCGTCGTGTTGTGAGGAGGCCTGCCGACGAAGTAGGTGAACAGCCGCGCGCTCGCGCACTGGGTGAACTCGGGCTGGCGGGTGACGAGCGCGGCCAGTGCACCGTAGCCCTCACCCGAGCCCCGGAGGTCCTCCGCGCCGTTCATGTAGAGGCGGCCTTCGACCACCTTGTTCGTGGGCACGGAGCCGAAGAGCGGCGGACGCAACCCCACCAGGAAGCCGGCCCCGTAATCCATGGGTGCATGGCACCCGCTGCAGGCGAGCTGGTGGCGCATGGGGGAGGAGTACACCTCGAAGCGCACCCCCGCGTGCTGGTCATGGGTGATGGCGAGCAGCGCATCCCTGTCGACGTTGTTGGCGGGGAAGTCCACGCAGAGGAACTGCGAGAGCAGCAGCAACATGGTGGCTCGGGCCGTGCCCACGTACGTGGACGTGAGCGGAGTGTTCAGGAACAGGCCGCTGCCACGGTAGAGCCCTGTTCGCTCCACCCACTGACCGGGAGCGTCCAGGTCCACGGAGGTCAACATCTCGAGCAGCCGCGCCTCGAGCGCCTTCGAGTAGGGCCGACTGCCCACCAGGGCCAGCATCTCACGCCGCAGGTAGAGGAAGCGCGTGAGGCCCGTCTGCCAGGTGGTGGACGTCGTCATCAGCTCGTCGAACGAGCGCCCCTTCGCCATGAGCTCCGCGCCCGTCTCGGAGATCTCACTCGTCATGGCCTCCATGAGCCGCTGATCCATCCGCGGCGACTCGTCCTCTGGAGGCAGACAGCCGAGCAGCAGTGAGCCACACCCGCACCCCGGCCGCGGAGGCGTTGGGATGGTAGGCTCGGCCTGGCCGCCGCAGTAGCCAACGTCGTCGAAGACGTTCTCTGGACGGTAGCTCTCCCGGCACACCGAGACCCGCTGCCCACGGGCCCACCAAGGGACCACCTCCACGCGCTCGTTGGGGGGGCACGGCGATGCCTTCTCGGGGTGGCCGGCGGGCAGGGTATGCGGCAGGAAATACACCCACCCCTCCCCTTCGCGCACACGCGTCAGCTTGCCCACGAAGAGGTTGGACTTCGCTGGAACATAGACGAGGCTGGTGGCCAGCCTCCGATAGAAGCCCCGGTCGAGCCAGCGCGACATGTGCTCTTCATACAGGCGCGCCGGGCGCTCACCGCGCGCCAGGCGCTCCTCCAACGCACGCCGCTCCTCGATGTCGAGGCGCTGGAGCCGCAACCTCAACGAAAGCAATTGGACGAGTTCGACGACGCCCTGACTGGAAGCGGATTCGGCCGCGGAGGCTGGCGTCACGGCCAGCCCGAACGACAGCACCAGCGCCCATATCAACGCAGATGAAAATCTGGCGGAGCAATGAATTGCAGGCATCGTCGTAAACATTAACAAACCCCTCATCAACAGAACAAGCGAGGCCCGCGGAATTGAAGCGATTTCGCCTCCGCCGGCACACGCTACCGGGGCGCTTGCCGCACCGTGGCGGAGCCCGGGTGCGCGGTCATGGGGAAGGCCCGGCCGACATAGGTGGAGTTGCCCCAGTTCTCCACATCCAATGAGGCCGCGGGAATCATGTAAGGGGGCCGTTGGGCCACGTTCAGGCCCGGCAACTCCGGCAGGCCGTCGGAGCGGTCCACCACGCGAAGGGTGAAGCGCCTGCCCGCGGGCACCGTCAGGCGCAGCGTGTTGCCCTCCTGACCAAGGGCCTCCAACCAAAGCACCCACTCCGATTCCGCGCCCGGGGAGGTGTCCGGCGCCTGGGCGGTCGGCCCGGGCTGCCCATCCAGCGCATACGCGAGTACAGGCACTCCGGAGACGGACACCACGGCGCTGCGCGCGCCACGCGGCGAGCCGATGTGCAGCCCCACCGTCCGGCGCTCGCCCGAGACCGCGTCGTCGAGCACCGCCAGCGTTGGCGGCGTCGTGGACAGGACGGGTGCGGGGCCATGGAGGAAGTCCCGCCCCCAGCGCGGCAGGAAGTCCGGCAGCGGCCCTTCCTTCACCTCTCCAGAGAGGAACTGCTGTGTCCAGGCGTCGAGTCGCGCGTCGCTGGTCGCCCAGAGCGCACGGCCCGTGTCCGCGTCCAGTGCATACACGAGGTTGTTCGCCCTCGGTCGCTCCGGGGTGGGCGCCGCGGGGAGGCTGGCCAGCGCGACGAGCGCCCCGCCCACGACCAGTGCCCCGGCCGGCAGCGACCAGCGACGCGCGGCGCGAAGCTCGTGCAGGAGCGGAATGAACAACCCAAGCAACAGCCCCGCCATGAGCGCGGCGACAGCGCCCATGCGCAGCGTCAGACCCACGAAGGACAGTTGGATGAGCGGAGCCACGACGAGGCTCGCCGGCACGGTGGAGAGGAGCAGCGAGACCAGCAGGCGCCCCGCGGCTGGACGTGGCGCATCCACGTCTGGCAGCAGTTCCAGTCCGAGCGCGGCCCCCAGCAACGGCCAGACGAACAGGAAACTGAAGCCCGTCAACAGGGCCGCGGTCAGCACGGCCAACAAGGCCCACCAGAACGAGGCGCCAACAGCCAGGGCGTACACCCCGACACGTCGGCGCAGCAGAGCGGCCAGGGTGGCCGTGCCCGCGAGGCACAGGGCCATGAGCCCGGCCAGGTAGAGCCCGCCGTCATACGTATGTCCAATGCGGCGAAACTCCTCATTCGTGGCATCAGCAAGCAGCCCGAGCACCACTGCCACCACGACGAGGACGACGAGTTGGAGCAGGAACGCAAGGGCTCCCCAGAGCGCCGAAGCCGCCCGGAACCGCCCCCGCCGCAGGCCCCTGGCGGCCACGCAGGCCCAGAGCACGGCCGCCATCAGGGCCAGCGGCATGCTCCACGCCGCCGGATAGACGATGAGCGCCGGGCCGGGAAGGTTGAAGAAGACCCTGTCGGAGGCGTCTCCCCGCGGCAGTTCCCCCTCCCCCAGCCGCCGCACGAGCCGCAGGGCATATTCGCCGTGGTGCTGCACGACGCGCGGGTCCACGTTCTCCGGTCGGTCGAGGGCGCTGTGATAGGTATTGATGCCGTCGATGTAGGCGAAGTTGAGGCCCGGGAGGCCCGCCTCCTTCGCCAGGGTGAACTCCGTCATGTTCGGCAGGTGCCGGTAGGCCTCGTCGAAGAGGGAGCTCGCGAAGGCGTATGGCACGGCCGAGGCGAGCTCGCTCACCATCCAGCCGCTCTTCGGCCCCGTCTCGAACATCAACACGGGCCCACCACTGCCCCGCGCCTCGAAGTTGAGCACCACGCCCAGCTTGTGCCGCAGCGGATGCCGTTCGAAGAAGGCCTTCGCCCCCAGCAGCCCCACCTCCTCTCCATCAGAGAAGAGGAAGACCACGTCGCGTTCGAGCGTCCGCCCGGTGTGCGTCAAGGCCCGCGCGGTCTCCAGCAGCGCGGCGACGGCGGTCGCGTTGTCGTTCGCCCCCGGGCCGGCTGGGACCGAGTCGTAGTGCGCCATCAACAGGACCGCCCGCTCACTGGAGCGGCCTGGGCGCTTCGCGATGATGTTCCGCACGACGGCCGCGGGACGGTACTTGGGACCAAAGGGCGTGATGAATTCGGCGATGCTCGTCGCCTCCTGCACCTCCGGCGCCAGCCCGAGCTTCGTGAGCTCCGCGACCAGGTAGGCGCGGACCCGGGCATTCTCGGACGAGCCAATGGGGTGCGGACGCTGGGCGATGGCGTACACGTGGGCCATCGCCCGCTTTGCGGAGAACCCACCTTCCGGCGCGGAGGCCGGCCGTGAAGCCGGCGACCGGAAGGAGAGCAGCGCCAGGAGGATGCTCACCCCCACCCCCACCACCGCCACCAAGGCAATCCACTGGCGTGTCAGGCCAGAATCCACACCTGAGTGCGTTGTGAGCATCGCCGTCCCGCGGGCCTAGCGCTTGCGAGCGAAGGTCAGTCCGTCAGCGATAGGGAGCATGCTGACGTCCACCCGTTCGTCAGTCAGGAGCTTGGCGTTGATGCGCCGCAGCGAGTCCGTCTCCGGATCCCCGACGACGCTCGGGTCGGCGACCTTCCCGGACCACAACGTGTTGTCGAGGATGATCAACCCGCCGGGACGCACCAGCCGCAGCGCGTGCTCGTAGTAGAAGTCGTAGCTCTCCTTGTCCGCATCGATGAACGCGAGGTCGAACGTCCCGCGGTGCTCGCTGGCGACCAGCGCCTCCAGGGAATGGTGGGCGTCGCCAAGCCGGACCTCGATGCGATCCGCCACGCCCGCCCGCTGCCAGTAGCGGCGCGCGATGGAGACCCACTCCTCGCTCAGGTCGCACGCGATGACGCGCCCATCGGCGGGCAGCGCGAGCGCGGTACACAGGGTGCTATAGCCGGTGAAGACGCCCACCTCGAGCGTCTTGCGCGCGCCGATGAGGCGCACCAGCAGGCTCAGGAGCTGCCCCTGCTCGGGAGGAATCTGCATCGTGCGCAGGGGGAGCTTCGACGTCTCCTCCCGCAGGTCGCGAAGGATGTCGTTGTCCCGCACGGAGCTGTCGCGGATGTACTGCAGGACGGACTGTGTCAATTCGACGTGGTGGATCATCTCGGTCTTCCTATCGGACGTTCGATAACGGATTGGAGGGACGGCTCAGGCGCCGGACGCCTTCTGCTGACGGGCTGCGCGCAGGACCTCGGGCCGCTGAAGGAAGCCGATGTCGACGAGGTACTGAAGGCAGCGATGGGCAAGCTCCTCGGTCATGGGCGGGCAACGGATGTCACTGCCAGCCAGCACCTCCACCGCGCTCCGGCACTCCAGGTTCGGCCGGAGCTGGTCGATGAAGGCCGGGTCGAGCGATTCCTGGGGCTCCGCCTCGGCGTCGCGGATGAGCGGAACGAGCGGATAAAGCGGATGCGACGTGTCCACGTCGAGCGCCTGCCTCCGCGCCTCGTCGAAGGGAACGATGTCGAACGCGTAGCCATAGGAGCGAATCCAATCGCAGAAACGACGCAGCGAGACGGGCGCGGGATTGAACAGGTGGAAGAACCTGCCCAGCGCCTCCCGCTGGGTGGAGATGTGCACGATGGCCTTGGCCGCGTAGTCCACCGGGATGGTGTCGAAGATGCGCGGGTAGTCCGGGATGATGCCCATGGGCACGTAGCCGCGGAACGCCACGAGCAGGTAGTCGTTGGTCTGGGTCGCGCCCGTCTCCTCGTGGCTCAGGATGAGCCCGGGCCGGTAGATGCACACGGGGATGCCGCGCGCGCGGGCGATGTTGACCACCTTCTCCGCCACCCACTTGCTGCCAGTGTAGCCACCCGGCACCTCGATGGGGTTGCGCAAGGGCGCGTCATCCTCCATGAAGGGGCGCGGCATGTGCGTGGCCAGCAGCACATCGATGGTGGACACGTAGTGCACGGCCTTGAGCCGGTGCTGGCATGCCAGGCGCAGCACCTCCTGGGTGCCGTGCACGTTGGGCCCCCGCAGCGCCGAGTAGGGGTACACGAAGTTCACCAGCGCGCCGTTGTGGTAGATGGAGTCGAGCTCGAGTCCGAGCCGCTCCCACTCTTCCCGGGAAAGGCCGAGCCGGGGCTTCCCCAGATCGCCCACCAGCGGGCGGATCCGCTCCGCGTAGGCCTCATCCCAGACGAGGTACTGGTGCATGGTCGCACGCACGCGGTCCATGGCCTGGGCCGGGTCGGCGGCACGCACGAGGCAGTACACGGTGGCTCGGGTCCGCTTCAGGAGCTGCTGGAGCAGGAAGGCCCCCAAGTAACCGGTGGCGCCAGTGAGCAGCACGGAGGACGGGGCGAGGTAGTTCGCCAGCGGCAACCCGGCGGGGGAGATGTCCGGCGCCAGCGAGGCGTCGGCGTCCAGCCGTGTGGCGTGCTGGTTCATCAGCACGGCGTCGAGGCCCTCACGCTGGTAGGTCTCCACCACGTTCGCCACCCCAGCCACCGTGGGAATCTTGAAGAACTGGTGCACCGGGATGGCAATCTGGAAGCGGTTCAGCAGCCGTGAGGCGAGCCGCGCCAGCAGGAGCGAGGTGCCGCCCACTTCGAAGAAGTCGTCCTCCACTCCCACGCGGTCCATGCCGAGCACGCCCGCGAAGGCCGAGGCAATCTCATCCTCCAGGGGCGTACGCGGAGCGACGTAGGCGCCCGCGGTGTCCGGCCGGTCCATCTGCGGGGCAGGCAGGGCATTGCGGTTGACCTTGCCGCTGGGCATCTTCGGCAGCTCGTTGACGATGACGAACACCGGCGGAATCATGTACGCCGGCAGAGTCTTCTCGAGGAATGCCGTGAGCGAGCGAGCCTCCGGCGTGCCCCCCTTGGCGGGCGTGACGTAGGCCACCAGCCGCTTGATTCCCTGCAGGCCCTCACGCGCGACGACGATGGCCTCGCGCACGTCGGGGTGCCGCCCCAGCGCGGTCTCGACCTCACCGAGCTCTACGCGGTAGCCGCTCACCTTGACCTGTTCGTCCACGCGGCCGAGGAACATGATGGCTCCGTCCGCCCGGTAGCGCCCGAGGTCGCCCGTCCGGTACAGCCGCGCGCCGGCATCACCCGAGAACGGATCCGGCAAGAAGCGCTGAGAAGTCAGGCCGGGCCTGGCGTGATAGCCACGCGCCAGGCCCACGCCGCCGACGAAGAGTTCACCGGGAACACCGACCGGAACCGGCTGGAGGTGCTCGTCGAGCACGTACATCCGCAGGTTGGCGATTGGCCGACCGATGGGAGCGTCCTCCGGGGCATCCACGCGCGGGCAGTTCCATGCCGCGGCGTCGATGGTGGTCTCCGTCGGGCCGTAGAGGTTGGCGACGGCGGCGGAGACGCGCGAGAAGATGCCGCGCTGCAGGCCGCCAGTGAGGGCCTCGGCGCCGCTCAGCACGTACCGCAGGTGGGTGCACCGGCCAATCTCAGGCTCCTCCATCAACACGGCGTTGAGCGAGGGCACCGCGCCATACACGGTGATGCCCTGTTCACGCAGCAGGCCCACCAGCGCCTTGCTGTCGTAGTGCTGGCCGGACGGGGTGAGCACGGCTCTGGCCCCCACCAGGAGCGGCCAGAAGGTGGCCCACACCGACGGGTCGAAGCTGAAGGAGTGGTTCTGCAGCACCCGGTCCTCCGCCGACAACGGCCAGGTGCGCTGACGCCACGCGAGGTTGTTCACGATGCCACGGTGAGAGAGCATCACCGCCTTGGGCGTGCCGGTGGAGCCCGAGGTGTAAATGAGATAGGCGAGGTGGTCCGGCGTGACGACCGGCGGGGGCGCCTGCCGCGGGCACCCGGCGATGACCGGCCAGTCCGTGTCCACGAACACGCGCCGCGCCGCGCCCATCTTCACCCGGTCCGCCAGGGACTGCTGCGTGAGCACCACGTGCGCCTCGCAGTCCGCGAACAGCTGCGCCAGGCGCTCGGTGGGGTACTCCGGATCCAACGGCACGTAGGCACCGCCGGCCTTGAGCACCGCCAGCATGGCGGTCACCATCTCCACGGACCGCTCCAGGCAGATCGCCACCCGACCTTCCGGTGCCAGCCCGAGCTGGCGCAGGTGATGGGCGAGCTGGTTGGCGTGCGCATCCAGTTCGGCGTAGGTGAGCTGGTGGCCCTCGCACGTGACGGCCACGGCATGCGGGGTGCGCGCTGCCTGCTCCTCGACGAGCTCGTGCAGGCAGCGCGACGGGAGGGCGTGCTCGGTCTGGTTCCAGTCGCCGACGACCTGCCGCCACTCCTCCTCGGTGAGCAGCGGCAGCCGGGCGATGGACATCCCCGGAGCGTCCACCGCCGCGGACAGCAGCGTGCGCAGGTGGCCCAACAGGCGCCGCGCGGTGCTCGCGTCGTACAGGTCGGAGTTGAAGTCGATGCGCAGGTGGAGGCCCTGCTCGGTGGCTGTCGCCGCCAGGGTGACGTCCACCGGGGTGGTACCGAACGGCAACGCCTGCGCCAGGGCGCGCAGGCCGGCGCCAACCGCCAGCTCCTCGCGCGCATCCCGAAACAGGTACATCACCTGAAAGAAGGGCGTGCGGCTCAGGTCACGGGCCGGCTGCAGCGTGTCCACCAGCGTGCCGAAGGGCACGCTGGCGAACCGCTCCGCCTCCTCGCGGGCCACGTCGACGCGCTGGAGCGTCTCCATGAAGGACGGCTCGCCGCGCAGGTCCGTCCGCAGGACCAGGGCGGTGCTGGCAGGCCCGAGGAGCCGGCCCCGCTCGGCCTCGGTCCGGAGGTCGGCGCGAACGCCCACTGTCACATCGGACTGCCCGGTGTACCGGGACAGCAGCACCTGAAAGCCGGCCAGCACCGCCGCGCGCAGGCCCCCGTTCCGCGAGGCCAGCGCTTCCATCCGCCGCGACAGCTCAAGCGGCAGCAGGGTGGAGACGGAGTCGCAGCGGTGCGTCTTGATGACGGGACGCGGCCGATCGGTGAAGAGCCGCAGCAGGGGCAGGTCCGTGAGCTTCCGGCGCCAGTGTTCGAGCTGCTGGCCACACACCGGCCCGCTCAGCCAGGCCTGCTCCCGCGCGGCGTACTCGGCGTAGGCGGACACGGAGGACGCCGCGGACTGCTCACCGCGCAGGAGGGCGCCGTACGTGGCGAGCACCTCCCGAATGAGCGCCTCCAGGGACGGCTCGTCGGAGATCAGCTCGTGAGCCTTGACGAGCAGCAGGTGCTCCTCGGCCCCGAGCCTGACGAGGTGCAGGCGCAACAGCGGCCCGGTGGCCGGCTCGAGCCGCTCGCCCAGCTCCTGCCGGGCGAGCCGTTGCAGGGCGTCATCCAGGCCTGTCCCGGCCGCCTCCGTCACCGCGAGCGCCAGCTCCATCACCGGCCTGGCGACGCGCAGCGGCGTCCCCCCCATGTCCTTGAACGTGCTGCGCAGGACCTCATTGCGGCTCGCCACCTCGGCGATGGCCTGCTGCAACACGGCCAGGTCCAATGCCCCCCTCAGCGAGTAGGCCGCCAGCACCTGTGCCGGCAGACTCCCGTCGAGCTGCAGCAGCATCCAGAGCCGCCGCTGATCCGGCGACAGGTTCGCGTGGCCCTGGAGACGTCCGTCCCGCAGCAGCCTGGCCAGCGTAGCTCTCTTCTCCTCGGCGGCGCGGCGGCCGTTGTCGCTCTCGGACGAACTCACCTGCTCCCCTCCTTCACGTGCTGAGTGTTCACATGGCCCAACTGTGGCTCGTTCAAGAGCGCCTCCACTTCCTCGTCGGTCAATCCGCTCACCAACTCGTCCACGTGCGGCGCCTCCACAACGGACGCCTTCCGGCGACGCCCATCAATCACCGTGGCGAGGTTGGCAATCGTCGCGTCGAGAAAGAGGTCCCGCATCGGCACGCGGACACCGAAGGTGCGGTCGAGCGCCTCCACGAGCCGGCCGGCAAGCAGCGAGTTGCCCCCAAGCTCGAAGAAGTCGTCCTTCACTCCCACCTGGTCACAGCCGAGCAGTTGCATCCAAATGGTGGCAATGCGGCCCTCCGTCTCGGTGCGAGGAGCCACGTGCATCGCCCCGCCGCGAGCCATCACCGACCTCGGGTCCGGCAGGGAGCGTCGGTCCACCTTGCCGTTGGGCGTCAGGGGAAGCGCATCCAGGAGCACGTTGGCCGACGGCACCATGTATTCAGGCAGGGAGGCCCGGGCGTGCTCGCGCAGTCGCTGGGCCAGGGTGTCGTCCCCGGCCTGCGCCGCGACCGGCACCACGTAGGCGATGAGCCGCCGCTCGGCCTCGCTGGAGCCCCACACGAGCGCCACCACGTCGCGGACCGCCTCATGGCGGCGCAGGGTGAGCTCTATCTCCGCGAGCTCGATGCGGTAGCCCCGCAGCTTGACCTGATGGTCGGCGCGACCGATGAACTCCAGCTCCCCACCCGCCCGGCGGCGCACCAGGTCGCCCGTCCGGTAGAGCCGGGCACCCGGCCGCGCCGAGAAGGGATCCGGCACGAAGCGCTCGGCCGTGAGCGAGGGCCGACCCCAGTAGCCGCGGGCCACGCCGGAACCACCGATGAACAGCTCACCCGCCAGGCCGACCGGCACGGGCCGCAGGTCCGGGTCCAGCACATGGACGCTGGTGTTTCCAAGGGGCCCCCCCAGCGAAACCCTGTCACCGGCCCCCAGCCGCTTGCGGCAGGACCACACCGTGGTCTCCGTGGGGCCATAGAGGTTCCACACCCGGGCCCCGTTCGCGGTGAGCGCGTCGGCGAGGTCCTGGGGCAGCGCCTCCCCTCCGCACAGCACGGTGAAGCCCGGGCCGGGAGCCCCGCCCGCGTCGGCCAGCATGCGCCAGGTGGCCGGAGTGGCCTGCATCACCGTCACCCCGTGCCGCGCCAACACCCCGGACAGCGCGCGCCCATCCGCGGCCTGCTCACGGGTGGCCATCACCACCCGCGCGCCCTGAACCAGCGGCAGGTACAGCTCGAGCGCGGCGATGTCGAAGGAGAACGTGGTCACCGCGGCGAGCACGTCCTCGGCGCGCAAGCCCGGCTCCCGGGCCATGGTCGTCAAGAAGTTGGCGAGGGCGCCATGCGAAATCATCACGCCCTTGGGCCGGCCGGAGGACCCCGACGTGTACAGGACGTAGGCGAGCTGAGCAGCGTCAGCCACGGGCTCCAGGTTCGCATCCCCCTCCCCCTCGAGGCCGGCCTCCGGGAGAGACACAACGTGCGGGATGCCCTCGCCATGGTGGGCCAGCTCCCGCCGGGTGAGCAGCACCTGGGCCCGCGCGTCCTCGATCATGTACCGCACCCGCTCCAGCGGATACCGCGGGTCCACTGGCACGTAGGCCCCCCCCGCCTTGAGCACCGCCAGCAGGGAGACGACCAGGTCCGGCGAGCACTCCATGCAGACGGCGACCCGGCTCTCGGCGCCCACGCCCCGGGCCTTCAGCAGGCGGGCGAGCCGGTTGGCCCGGGCGTTGAGCTCCGCATAGGTGAGCTGCTCGCTCCCGAAGACCAGGGCCACCCGGTCCGGCGTCCGCGCGGCCTGGGCCTCCACCGCCTGCGGCAACAGGGCGGTGGGCTCAGGCTCGGCGCGGAACGCGCTGGCCACGAGTTCCGCGCGCTCCGTCTCCGTGAGCAGCGAGAGCTGCGAGACGCGCTGGTGGCCGCCCCGGAGCAGGCCCTCCACCACCGCCTGGTAGTGCCGCGTCAGCCTGTCGATGGTGTCCGCCTCGAACAGGTCCGTGCTGTACTCGACGAGGCCCTGGATGCCGTCGCTGTCCTCGGTGAGGAAGAGCGACAGGTCGAACCGGGAGGTGCCGGTTTCCACCGGCAACCGCGTGAGCGGATGGCCCCCCAACGCGAGCCTCGCATGAGGCGCCTCCTGGAAGCCGAACATCACCTGGA
The DNA here is from genome assembly GCF_013372585.1 of Myxococcus sp. AM010. NCBI lineage: Bacteria > Pseudomonadati > Myxococcota > Myxococcia > Myxococcales > Myxococcaceae > Myxococcus > Myxococcus sp. AM010. Next base: position 59,017 of record NZ_JABXEO010000018.1, on the reverse strand, counting down.
ACAGGGGGTTGCGGCTCAGCGTGCGCTCCGGCTGAAGCGCCTCGACAATCTTGTCGAACGGGAACTGCTCGTGCGCCACGGCCTCCAGGGTCGTCTCCCGGATGCGGCGCAGCAGCTCCTCCACGCTCGGGTCTCCGGTGAGGTCCGCGCGGACCACGAGCGTGTTGGCCAGGAACCCGATGACCGGCTCCAGCTCCGGCCGCTGCCGGTTCGCCACGGGCGTGCCGAGCAGCAGCTCCTCCTGCCCGGTGTAGTGGCGCAGCAGCACGGCGAAGGCCGCGAGCAGCACCATGTAGGAGGTGGACCCTCCCTCATGCGCATACCGCCGCACCGAGGCGGCGAACTCGCGCGAGAGGCGGAACTCCTTGTTGGCGCCACGGAACGACTGCACCACCGGCCGCGGGCGATCCGTCGGCAGCTCCAGGACGAGCGGCGCGCCAGCCAGCTTGCGTCCCCAGTACTCGCGCTGCTTCGTGTACTCCTCGGTGTCCAGCCACTGCCGCTGCCAGGCGACGTAGTCAGCGTACTGCACGGCCAGCTCGGCCAGGTGCGGCGCTGTGTGCTGGAGCAAGGCGCCATAGCTGGCCACCAGTTCGCGGAGGAACAGCTCGACCGAGGTGCCATCCGCGATGATGTGGTGGAGCGTGGCGAGGAGCACATGCCGCGTGCCGCTCAACCGCAGGAGCGTGAGCCGCAGGAGGCTGTCCTCCGTGAACCGGAAGAGCCGTTGGGACTCCGTGGCCAGGAGCCGCTGGACCTCATCCCAGCGCTCGGCCTCGGGGACGTGGCCGAGGTCCACGACCGAGACGGTGACCCGCGCGTGGGGGTTGATGACCTGCACGAGCTGCCCATCCAGGTGGGCGAGCCGGGTGCGCAGCCCCTCGTGCCGGGTGACCACCAGATTGACGGCGCGCTGCAGGGCGAGGCGATCCACCGGGCCGTCAATGCGGAAGGCCACGGGCAGGTGGTAGGCAGCGCCCCACCGAGCATCGAACTCGCGCAGGAACCACAGCCGCTCCTGGCTCGTCGAGGCGGGAAACACATAGCTGCCATTCAGCGAGGAGGAAGAGGTGCTCTGGCCTGCATCCCCCGGGGAGGACGGGCTGTGAGGGTCCGCGTCCGGCGCGAGCATTCGGGTCTTCTCCTCGAGAGGGTGTTCTGGATGCATGGCGCTAACGGCCGCGGTACGGAACCCGGGGCTGGGCGACGATGGGTGAGTGAGCCTGGTGCGTCTTGGTGGCCTGCGTGAAGTGCGCGGCCTGGGCGGCCACGGTCCGGTGCTCGAAGACCGTGCGGACCCCCGCCTGGACCTGCAGGGCCGCGGCGAGCCGGGTGGCCAGCCGGGTGGCCAGCAGCGAGTTGCCGCCGAGATCGAAGAAGCTGTCGTGGACGCCGACCCGCTCGCGCCGCAGGAGCCCCTCCCAGATGGCCGCGATGCGCGCCTCCAGCTCGTCGCGCGGCGCCAGGTAGTCTTGGCCCGGAGCGAGCGAGCTGGCGCGTGGCTCCGGCAGCGCGGCGCGATCGACCTTTCCGTTGGGTGTGAGCGGAAGCACCTCCATCACCACGAACACGCCGGGCACCATGTAGTCGGGGAGCCGGCCGCGCAGGTGCTCACGAAGCTCCGGCACCAGGGACTCGCCGTGGGCGGCCAGCACGACGTACGCCACCAGTTGCCGCTCGGCCCCCGTGCCGCGGGCAACGACGACGGCCTCCCTGACGGCCGGGTGGTTGCGCAGCGCCGTTTCAATCTCCTCGAACTCGATGCGAAAGCCGCGCACCTTCACCTGGTGGTCCGCGCGGCCCAGGAATTCGAGCGAACCCTCCGCGCGGTAGCGCACGATGTCACCCGTCCGGTACATCCGGGCGCCTGGAGTCTCGCAGAAGGGATCCGGTAGGAAGCGCTCCGCCGTCATCCGCGGCCGGCCGAGGTAGCCGCGGGCGACACCCGCGCCCCCGATGAACAGCTCGCCCCGGACGCCCACGGGCACCGGCGCGAGGTGCCGGTCCAGGACGTAGACCTGGGTGTTGGCCACGGGCCTGCCGATGCTAACGGGCTCGACGGCCTGGGCGGGCAGCGGCGTGTACGTGGAGTACGTCGTGGTCTCCGAGGGGCCGTACAGGTTCATCACCCGGGCCGCCGGAGTCTCCGCGTACAACCGGGCCACCAGGTCGCTGGTGAGCGGCTCCCCGGCGAGGTTGATGGTGCGGACGGAAGAAGGAATCCCACTCGCGTTGAGCAGCTCCGTGATGGCGGAGGGCACGGTGTTGATGAGCGTGACCTCGGACGCCGCGGGCAGCTCCAGCAGGTGCAGCGCGGTGTCCGCCAGGATGACCCGGCCGCCGTGGCTCAGCGGCACGAACAGCTCGAAGACCGACAGGTCGAAGCAGATGGAGGTGGCCGCCAGGACGCCCGTCAGCTCCTCCGTGGAGAACGTCTCGCCGGCCCACTGCACGAACGTCGCGGCGCTGCGATGGGAGATGGCCACGCCCTTGGGCTGCCCCGTCGAGCCGGACGTATAGAGGACGTACGCCAGCTGTTCGGGCTGGACTGGCGCAGGCGTCGGGAGGGAGCCCTCCTGCGTGTCCGGCTCCTCCAGGAACAGGAGGCGGGCCCCGTGCGGGCTCAGCCGCGAGGCCAGCGCACGCTGCGTGAGCAGGACGGGCATCTCCGCGTCGCGCACGATGAAGTCCAGGCGCTGCCGCGGATAATTCGGGTCGAGCGGCACGTACGCCCCACCGGCCTCCAGCACCGCGAGCAGGCCCACGACCAGGTCCGCGGTACGGAGGGAGAAGACACCGACGCGAACCTCCGGACCCACGCCGTGCCGGCGCAGCCGCGCGGCCAGCGTCCGGACACGCGCCATCAACCCCGCGTACGTGAGCCGCTCGGCGCCACACACCAGGGCGATCCCCTCCGGCGTTCGCTTGGCCTGGGCCGCGACCAGATGGTGAAGGCACGCGTCCTCGGGATACGGCCGGGTGGTTGCGTTCCAGTGACGCAAGAGCTGCTCGCGTTGCGCCTCGGGCAACAGGGGCAACCGCGACACGGGGGTGTCCTCCGCGTCGAGCGCGGCCGACAGCAGGCGCTCGTACTGCGCCCCGAGGCGCTCGGCGGTGCCGGCATCGAACCGCGCCGTGTCGTACTCCAGCGTGCAGGCCAGCCCCTCACCGACCGGCGCCACCGCGAGCGTGAGCTCGAACTGGGCGGCCCCTGGCGGCAGCGGGAGCAGGGACATGCTGGCCTCGCCCAGTCGCAGCCGCGCCGAACCATCACCGACGGCGAACCCCGCCAGCTCCGGCTGCTCCGACAGCGGCGCCCGCTGGTAGACGAACAGCGACTGGAAGATGGGGGTGCGGTCGCCAAGCCGCTCTGGCTGAAGGCGCTCGACCATCAGCGGAAACGGGAAGCCCTGGTGCTTCAGCGCCCCCCGCACCGCCTCACCCACGCGGTCCACCAGCAGGGAGAAGCTGGGCTCGCCCGACAGCGCCACGCGCAGCGGCAGCGTATTGACGTAGTAGCCCACCAGCCGGGAGGCGCCCTTCCAATTCCGGGTGGCCACGGGCGAGCCCACGACGATGTCGTCCTGGCCGGTCAGGCGATGCAGCAGCGCATGGAAGCCGGCGAGCAGCGTGACATAGGGGGTGAGCCCCCGCTTGCGCGAGAAGGCCGCCACGCGCTGCCGCAGCGCCCCGCCCAGCATGAACCGGTGGTACGGCTCGGAGGGCGCGGCGCCGGAAGAGGACAGGGCTGGCGCCGGCAACTCGAGGCGAGGCAGGGGGCCGGCGAGCCGCTGGCGCCAGTACCCCCAATCCTCCTCGTGGCTGGGGCCGGCCATGTACTCGGCCTGCCAACGGATGGCATCCGCGGGCTGGCCCACCGGGGGCAGCACCACCCCGTCGCCCCCCGCCTCATACAACCGGCGCAGCTCGTCGACGAGCACCGCGAGCGACCAGAAGTCCACGATGATGTGGTGCACGGACAGCAGCAGCACATGCGCGTGCGCCGCGCGGGAGAAGAGGTGGGTCCGCAGCAACGGCCCGCGCCCCAGGTCGAAGGGCCTGTAGGCCTCCCGCAGAAGCCTGCGCCGCAGCGCGGCCTCGTCATCACCGCTCGCGTCCACCACCTGGAAGGAGGCCGGGACGTGGGCGTGGACCTGCTGGACTGGCTCCTCGCCGACCATCGGGAACGTCGCGCGCAGCGCCGGGTGCCGTGCCACGAGTGACTGGAACGCGCGGCGCAGGGCCTCGACATCCAGCGCCCCCTGAAGACAGATGGCTCGCGCGATGGTGTAGCCTGGCGAGTCGGGGGCGAGCTGGTGCAGGAACCACAGGGCGCGCTGCCCGGGGGGCACGGGCAGTCGCTCCCCGGTGCCCGGCGTCGGCGCGGAAACCGGCCGCGCGTCCCGCCCTGCGGCCTCCAGCAGGTGCACGGCCAGCGCGCCGAGCGTGGGGCCCTCCAGGAGCAGGCGCAGCTCTAGCGCCACCTCCAGGTCCTGCTCGATGCGGTGCTTCAACTCGACCAGGGCCAGGGAGTCCAAGCCCAGGGCTGGGAGCCGAGCCTCTCCGGTGAGGATGGCGCGTGGCAGGCTCCCAGCGCGGGCGGCCGCGCTCGCAAGGTACGCGACGAGGGCGGGAAGCCGCTCGGCCTCGGGGCGCTCCAGCAACGAGGCGCGGGAGAGCGAGAATTCGCCCACGGGCTCCTGCGCGGTGTCCGCGCTGACGGTGTCGAGCTGGCCCTCGAGGTACGCCTCGCGGGTGGCGCCGCGTTGCACCTTGCCACTGGAGGTCTTCGGGAGACTGCTGGACTTGATGAGGACGACGGCGTGGACGCGCAGCGCGTGCTGCTCGGAGATGTCCCGCCGGATGGCGGCGATGACGTCCGGCCAGTCCCCGCCCGGGTAGCGGCGATCAACCTCCTGGACGACGACCACCTCCTCCGACGCGCCCACGCTCACGGAGAACACCGCCGCGCAACCGGGGCGCAGCGCGGGGTGGCTGCGCTCCACGGTGAGCTCGAGGTCCTGGGGGTAGTAGTTGCGGCCCTGGATGACGAGCAGGTCCTTGCGCCGGCCGGAGACGAAGAGCTCCCCGTCATGAAGGAAGCCGAGGTCCCCCGTGCGAAGCCACGGCTCCCCCGCCCCACCAGCCAGGCGGGCCTGGAAGGTCCGCGCCGTCTCCTCGGGGCGCAGCCAGTACCCCTGCGCGACGCTCGGGCCACGTACCCAGATCTCTCCGATGTGCCCTGGAGGAAGCTCGGTGCGCGACTCTGGGTCCACGATGAGGACCTGCTCATCCGGCACGACCGTGCCACAGCTCACGTGCCGCACGGTGTCGCGCGCGGCCTCCCGCGGGGACGAGGCCGCGACCGCCCGATGCGCCTCCAGCGCCCCGCGCTGGAAGTGCTCGACGCGGGCCACCCGCCCCTTGCTCACGCCAGTAACGATGAGCGTGCCCTCCGCCAGGCCGTAGCAGGGGTAGAAGGCCTCACGACGGAAACCGCACGGCTCGAACGCCTTGCTGAACGCCTCGAGCGTGTCGGGCCGGATGGGCTCGGCGCCACAGAAGGCCAGCTCCCACGAGGAGAGGTCCAACCCGGCTTTCTGCTCGTCGGAGATCTTCCGCACGCACAGCTCGTAGGCGAAGTTCGGCCCGCCGCTGCATGTCCCCCTCCGCTCGGAGAGCGTCTTCAGCCAGCGCAAGGGCTCCTGCAGGAACGAGAGCGGCGACATCAAGTCGACGGGAAGGCCCCCAAAGATAGGGGTGAGCACTCCGCCGATGAGGCCCATGTCATGATACGGCGGCAACCAGATGACGCCGCGGCTGCTGCGGCTCAACTGGAAGCGCTCATGGATGACGGAGAGGTTGTGCATCAGGTTGCGATGCGTGAGCACGACCCCCTTGGGGTCCGTCGTCGAACCGGAGGTGTACTGCAGGAAGGCCACGGAGTCTCCGCTCAGTCCCGGCGGCGTCCAGGCCCCCGCCTCCTCCAGCGCAATGCCATCCGTGGCGACCCAGCTCAGCCGCCCTAGCTCGGGAGCCAGCTCGAACATCGCTCCCGCCAGCCCTTGCAAGAAGGAGGTCGTGAGCACCACGCTCGCGCGTGAATCCCTCGCGACGGTGCGAAGCCTCAGCAGGCTGCGTTCCAGCCGCGCTGTATCCGGTGGATAGACGGGAACGGCAACAACGCCCGCATAAAGACAACCAAAGAAGGCCGCCACGTACTCCGGCCCCGGGGCATAGAGAAGCAGTGCCCGCTCCCCCACCCGACCATCGGCTTGCAAATGCGCCGCGATGGCCCGGGCCAAGACATCCATGGAGGAATAGTCCACCCGCACTGCGGGTGCCCCCGCATCCCCAAGAAATGTGAACGCCTCATGGCGTGGCTCACTCAGCGCACGCTCCTGGAGCAACTCCACCAGCGTGTGACGCATTCGTCTCCTCGACGTGACAGCAGCGGCATGCAAGGAATCGGAACGGCATGCCATCAGGATCACCCCTCAATCCTGACTTAGCGGCGCCCAAACCTAATTCGCGTCTTGCTTACTTGTCAATCAATCTGATTGATAGTATTGACACTGCCGATTCCGGGATTCCCCGCGCAGCGCGTGGGGCTCTCTTTTAGCCAGGGGGAACGACAGTGACAGAAAACTTCTATCTGTTGCGCCCGGAGCAACTGCCCCGGGAGCACAGGGAGCTGAGCGGTAATGAGGTTGCGTGTCTTGAGCCCCTGGCCACGCAGTACCGACGGGCGCCAGAAGCTCAAACGCTGTCAGCGACCCGCAAGGCCATTACCCGGCTCGGGCTCCGCCCCGAGGACTTCCAAGCCGTGGGAGAGGATCCAGAAGAGTCCCAGGGCAACCGGGACAATGACCGGGCATTCCTCATCGTGCGCGTCCAGGGAGAGGTCATGCCCCTGCTCGTGCATAGCACCCTGCAGGGCTTCGCGACGCTCCTGGACGAAGCGCTCGTCAACGGGACAGATCTGGAGCCGCAGGCGTGGGGCCAGCTGCGTGCCGCCTACAACACCCTCTTCGACACCTTCCTGGGCCGCCCTCCCGCGCGGGACGAAGAGGTTCCCATGCCGCCTCCGCGCTCCACCAGCGAGGGCGAGCGCGACGCACTGCGACGCTGGACCCGAGGCCACTATGTCTTCATGTCCATTGTGCAAGGCCTGTCCGTGGTCCTCAATGGGTTGACCCGTGACATCAATGCCTCAGACATCCCGTCCGCCCAGGTCAACTTCGAGCGGGCCACGACCATCATGATGGGTGCGGAGTCCGCCCTCCGCTTCACGGGTGACTACTCCTACAACGCATACGAAAAATCCGTTCGTCCCACCCTCATGCCGCCCATTGCGCCCCCGGGAATGACCGGCCTGCGCTGGCGCGATCACGAGCACCTGGTCAAGATCCTCTCAGGAATGCGGCCCCTGTTCTCCGCCCTGGACCCCGCCCTGGAGCCCTATCGCGAGGCATTCTACGCGTCGATCTCCCACACCTATGACTCACACAAGCTTGTCTGCTCCAGCTTCGTGGGCACCGAGCGCACCAGCCTCCTGATGGCGGAGCGCACTGAGAAGTCAGCAATCGAGATCCTCGACCACTTCAAGCGCGTGCGCCTCCAACTCGTAAAGAGCTGAGCCCGGCGGCAGCCCATTCCACTCTGCCTGCCAAACAACCATTTCATCAAACACAACCAAGACTCGCGCAGCACTCGCGCCAGGGCATTTGATGGCCACCTTTCTTGGCAGTGATGATTCCGTGAAGTGCAAGGTCGTGGTGAATCACGAGGAGCAGTACTCCATCTGGCCGGAGGATCAACCCAACCCGGCGGGATGGAGCGATGAGGGCTACCGCGGGACGCGCCGCGACTGTGTGGCGCACATCGAGGAAGCCTGGAAGGACATGCGGCCCAAGCGGTTACGTGAAGCAATGCGGTAGCAGTCACAGCTCGCAGACTCACAAGCCGATGCAACGCACACATGCCCCTCTCGCAGGAGCAGGGGCGGAGCCTTGCCGTCATCCAGACGATGACGACAGACCACGAGGAGTGGAAGACACCATCATGAAGACTGACAACTCCCTTCTGACGGTGGCGGCCCGGCCCGCCACCGGCCCGCTGTCCCTGGACGATCTCACCCTCATCCTGTTCGGCGCATCCGCCTTCCAGTACCTGAACGCGGCGTGCGAGCTGAATCTGTTTGAGCTGCTGCGAAGCAAGCCCAACAGCACCAAGGAAGAGATCGCCAGGCGCCTGGAGCTCCAGCCCCGCGCCATCGACATCCTCCTGCTCGGCACGACCTCGCTCCGGCTGACGGAACGGGTGAACGGCACCTACCGCAACGCCGCTGCCGTCGAGCAGTTGTTCGAGGAGGGGACCTGGGCGAGCTTCAAGGCCGTGGTCGGCTTCGAGCAGCACATCTGCTACGAGGGCCAGGTCGACTTCACCGAGTCGCTACGGACCAACAAGAACGTGGGCCTGCGCCGCGTTCGGGGCACGGGCCGTGACCTGTACCACCGCCTGTCCGAGAACCCTCACCTGGAGCGCTACTTCTACGACTACATGCGCTCGTGGTCGGAGCTGTCCAACCCGCTGCTCTTCAAGAGCGTGGACTTCACCCAGGTTCGCAAGGTGCTGGACGTGGGTGGCGGCGACGGCGTGAACGCCATTGCGCTCGCCAAGGCCTACCCCAACCTCGAGGTGACCGTCCTGGAGATTCCCGGCACCGCGCCCATCACCCGTCGCCGGATAGAGGAGATGGGTCTGTCGGCTCGCGTCAAGGTGCACGCGGGCGACATGTTCGCGGAGGCCTTCCCCACGGGTCACGACTGCGTCCTCTTCTCCCACCAGCTCGTCATCTGGACCCCCGAGGAGAACACGGCCCTGCTGCGCAAGGCCCATGAGGCGCTGACGCCCGGCGGACGGGTGGTCATCTTCAGCTCCATCTCCAAGGACGAGGGCGACGGTCCGCTGATGGCCGCCCTGGACAGCGTGTACTTCGCCGCCATCCCGGCCGAGGGCGGCATGATCTACTCCTACGAGCAGTACGAGGGGTGGATGAAGGACGCGGGCTTCAAGAGCGCCCAACGCATCCCCTGCGGCGCCTGGACGCCCCACGGTGTCCTCATCGGCGCCAAGTAAGGGCGCGTGGGCGGCGGCCCTCCCGGGCACTACCGCCCGCATCCTGGCACACCCCAACCCCAGCCAACGTGTCCCATGAGCATTCTTCAAAACGCATACCGCAAGCTGAGCCTGCACGACTACCGCGTGCGAGCGCATTACGGGCTTCTGGCCCGGGGCGGCTCCCTCTCCGAGGAGAGCATGTTCATGAACATGGGCTACTGGAAGGACCAGCCCAAGACGCTGGACGAAGCCGCCCGCGCGCTCGTGCGACTCGTGGCGGAGACAGCCCGGCTGGGCAAGGGTGACCGGCTCCTCGACGTGGGGTGTGGGTTCGGAGACCAGGATCTCTTCTGGATGGAGGAGTTCGGGCCGACGCGCATCGACGCGGTCAACATCAGCACGTACCAGCTCAAAGTGGTGGCTGATCGCGTCAAGGCCCAAGGGCTGGAGGACCGGTTCGGCCTGTGGGCCGCCTCGGCCACGGAGCTGCCCTTCGAGCCCGCCACGTTCGACAAGGTAACGTGCGTCGAGGCCTCCCACCACTTCAGCTCGCGGGAAGCCTTCCTTCGCGAGGCCCTCCGCGTGATGAAGCCCGGGGGGCAGATCGTCCTCGCGGACATCCTGCCGCGCCCTGGTTACAAGGTGGGTGCCTTCGAGCGGCGCAACATGCACGTCGCGGACGTCAACATGTACACGGCCGATGTCTACGCCACGAAGCTCCAGCAGATGGGCTACACCCACGTGGAGGTGCGCTCCATCCGCGAGGACGTGTGCCCGCCCTACTCCGCGTTCCTCCTGCGTCGCGTGGGCGATGGCGCGGTGGCCCAGCGGATGAATCCGCTCGTGCGGTGGGTGGCCCAGGCATATCTGCGCAGGTTCGGTACGTTCGAGAATCTGGACTTCGTGATTGCCTCCGCCGAGCGGCCCGCTCAGTAATCACCTGGGACATGGCCCCCCGTCCGAGGGCCATGGCCCCTCCCCAGAGTCCTGAACGGCCCCGCGGGGCATACGCCAGAGCGCCATGGCCCTCCGGCTTGCACATTGAGGAGGTCTGAATGATTGCGACGGAGACTCGGCCCGGGGCGCGCCTTCCCGGGCCGCGCCATGTTCCAGTGATTGGCTGGCAAATCCAGGGCTTGAAGATGTTGCGGGATCCACCGGCGCACTTCACGGAGGCGTTCCGGCGCTATGGGCCCGTCAGCGCGTGGGATCCGCGCAAGCCGCGCCATGTGTACGCGCTCGGCCCGGACTACAACAAGCTCCTGTTCACCCAACCGGAGCGGTTCATCGTGGACGCGTTCCGTGAGAGCAACCTGCCGCGCGACTCATCCATGGAGCGGCTGACCTTCGGCCTGCTGCGGCTCAACGGAGACGCGCACCGCAAGCACCGTACGCTCATGCAGCCCGCCTTCCGGGTGCAGCGCATCGAGGCGTGCCGGGAGACGATCATCGCCTCCACGCAGCACGAGCTGGACAGCTGGCGGGTCGGCGAGCGGCAACGCATCGACCTGGACCTGATGCGACTCATCGTGCGCGTGGCGATGCAGACGATGTTCGGCCTGGATTCACTCGATGGCACCGGCGTGCGGCTGCACAGCCTCATCCAACGGCTGCTCACCCTGGCCGCCGCCCCCACCACGATGCTGCTGCGGCTCAATCTGCCCGGCACGCCCTACCGGCAAATGCTGCGGGTGGCACAAGAAATCGAGCAGATCCTCGCCGGGCTCATCCGCCGCAAACGGCAGGAGCCGGGAGAGGGGCTGGACGTGCTCTCCGCGCTGGTGTCGGCACGAGACGAGAATGGCAACGCCCTCACCGACAACGAACTCATCGGCGAGGCCTACAACGTGCTGTGCCATTCAACCAGCGCCGCCTCCATGACGTGGACCCTGTTCCTGCTGGATCAGCACCCCGAGGTCATGAACACGCTCGTGGACGAGCTGCGCACGACGCTGGGCGGCGCGCCGCCCACGCTAGAACAGCTCAAGAAGCTCGAGTACCTGGACCTGGTCCTCAAGGAGAGCCTGCGGCTGTTCCCCCCTGCGTCCTTCCTGATGCGCTACGCCAGTGAGTCCTGTCAGCTCGGACCGTACGAGATCCCCGAGGGCGCCATGGTGTTCGCGAGCGGGTTCGTTACGCACCGCCTCCCCGAGCTCTTCCCGCGTCCGCTGAAGTTCGACCCCCTGCGCTGGAAGTCCACCAACCCCACCGTGTACGAGTACATGCCGTTCGGCGCGGGGCCCCACAACTGCCTGGGGCGCCATATGGCCATGCTGGAGATGAAGCTCATCCTGTCCATGGTGCTGCAGCGCTTCCGCCCATCCCTCGTCTCCGGCACGAGCGTCAACCGCGCCATGCGCATCTCCCTCGTGCCACGAGAAGGGTTGCCCGTGGTCATCCACCCCGCGGGGACGTCCCTGGCCCGGCCCGTCGCACGAGGCAACATCCACGAGTCCATTGAGCTGAACTGAGCCCACCCAGCTCACCGCCCCCCAAGCGAAAGGAACACCGTGTCGCTCGCCCCGAAGGTCATCATCGTCGGAGCTGGACCTACCGGCCTGGCACTCGCCGCCGACCTCGCCGGAGCGGGCATCCCCTGCCGGGTCCTGGAGCGCCGGGCCCAGCGCTCCTCCTGGTCCCGCGCCTTCGGCATCACCCCCTACACGATGCAGTTGCTGGACATGCGGGGTGTGGCGGACACCATGGCGAAGCACGGGTTGCCCTGGCGCCACGGCCCCCTGGGGGATGGGAAGAGCTACCTGGACTTCGGCATGTTGGACTCCCGGTTCCCCTACATGCTCATCATCCCGCAGAACCGAACCGAGGACGTCCTGGAGGAGTGGGCCCGCCAATCCGGCGCGGACATCATCCGCGGGGCGCAGGTGATGGGACTGGAGCAGGACGCCGCCGGGGTGACGCTCCAGGTCGAGGGGCCGAACGGGCCGTGGACGGAGCGCGCCAGCTTCGTCGTGGGCTGCGACGGCGTCCGTAGCGCGGTGCGCTCCCTGGCCGGCGTGCCATTCCACGGGATGTCGTATGACGGCTCGCTCATCACCGCCGACGTGCACCTGAAGCACCCGCCAAACCCTCCGGTGCATGCCCGGACGTGCGGGCGGGGGACCGTGGCCGTCTTCCCCTATGGCGATGGCACGTTCCGGTTGGTGGTGCTGGACCGCAAGCGCCTGAACGTTCCCGTCGAACAACCCGTGACGCTGGAGGAGATCCAGGAGAGCGTGACGGAAATCCTCCGCATGGACCTGGGTATCCACGAGGCACTGTGGATGTCCCGCTTCCGCAGCGATCAGCGCCAGGCGGAGCGCTACCGCGTCGGCCGGGTGCTGCTCGCTGGAGACGCGGCGCACACCCACATTCCATCCGGTGGGCAGGGATTGCAGGTCGGCATCCAGGACGCCATCAACCTGGGCTGGAAGTTGAAAGCCGAACTCGAGGGCTGGGCGCCCGAGGGGCTGCTGGACTCGTACGAGCAGGAGCGGCACCCCATCGCGGCGGCGACCCTGCGCAAGACTGACCTGGTGTACAAGTATGAGATCTCCAGCGCCGCGCCCTTGCGTTTCATCCGCTGGCTCATCATGCAGACGATGAAGGTCAAGGCATTCCAGCTCCCGGTGGTGAAGGAGCTCACCGGCCAGTCGCTGCGTTATCCCCCCCCGCGCGGCGCCGATGCTCACGCGATGGTGGGCCGCGGCATTCCAGACGCCCACCTCGAGCAGGGCGGTGAGGCCTCCCGCGTGTACGAGTTGCTCCGAACGCGCCGCTTCGTGCTCGTAGACCAGACACCCGAGGGCCTGTTCGCCGCATGTGCCGGCAGCGGCTGGGAGGGGCGGCTCGACGTGAGGCAGGGGAAGCTCACGAACCGGAAGGAGCTGCCCGCCGCACTGCTCATCCGGCCGGATGGCATTGTCGCGTGGGCTCCCACCCGGACGGGTACCCATGGACTGAGGGCCGCGCTTCGCCAGTGGTGTGGCGATCCACTGACCCACGACGCGGAGCGTACGCCCCCCCGTGTCGCCGCGCGAGCCTGAGTGGCGGTGACAGAGAGCTGCGTGAGGTGGGCGGCGCCATCGACGTGGACGTGCGACTGGAGAGGCAGTGTGGAGGAAGGAGCACGGGATGCCTACGGAGTCGGGGCAGGCCTGGACTTCGGGAGTCCTCTCCAGCCGTGTCGGTGCACGGCCCCGAAAAGCGCCGCATTGACCTGCTGGTCGGCGCGCCGGGCGCACGCCCAGAGCCGGTCCTCAAGGTCCGCCACTGCGTTGTCGCTCTCCAGCAGCGTGACCAGAACTGGGACGGAGCCAGCGAGCACGGCGGAAGCCGCGTGAGAAGTGGAAGCCAACGCTCTCGCGGCCTGCCCCAGTGACGAGGCATGGCGGATGCGCGCGGCGGACTCCGTGTCGAGGCGCAAGTCCTTGCGCGCGGTCCGTGGGCTGCCCGCACAGGCCAGAAGCAGGACACTGCTCGCCCAGAGGAGGACTTGCTTCCAGGTCGGGGATTGGCGGAAGGGCATGCCTGCCTCCGGACAACCGTCAGGGGCAGGCCGACTTTTTCGAGCGGGGTTTCCCGCCTAGGCCTGATGCGTTTTCGCGAGTGAGGAATTGAAGAAGACCGCCTGCTCGCGGGGTTGCGTTCGCGAGGGATGACCGGATTCGTGCTCGACCCGACGACGGATGCTCCCGCTGATCCCATCCACTGGTGGGAGGGCTGCGCTCAAAATAGTCCCCATGGCAACGTCGGACCAGACAGCCGCCCACACGCGTATGAGTTCCCCCGAAGGGTCCCCACGCCCGGGCCGAGACAAGCTCATGGGTTGCGCCACCCTGGCCCCAGAAACGAAAAAGGCCCCCGAGTCTTTCGACTCGGAGGCCTGATTCGGAGTGCCCAGGGCGGGATTCGAACCCGCACACCTTTCGGCGCCACCCCCTCAAGATGGTGTGTCTACCAGTTCCACCACCTGGGCGTTTGCTGCGGCGTCCATCTACCGGAGCTTGCTGATTCACGCAACGACAATCTCAACCGCTGCGTGAATCAGATTCTTCCTACTTCGAACCGCGTACCACGAAGCCTACTGCGCCGGAGCCGGCTCCTGCGCCGCGGGAGCGGCCTCATCCGTCGCCGGGTTGCCACCTCCCTCGACAGGCGGGGTCGACTGCTCGCCGCGCGGCTGCTCCATGCTGCCCGGCGCCGCGCCACCCGGGGTCGCCGGGGCCGTCTGCGCCGGAGGCGTGGCCACCGAGCCACCCGCCGCCACCGAGGAGCGCAGCCCCACGAAGGACAGGCCGAGCGAGCTGAAGAAGAAGAGCGCGGCGAAGACGCCGGTCAGCTTGCTGAGGAACGTCACCGCACCCCGGCCGCCGAAGGCGCTCGTGGCGGCACCACCGCCCAGCGCGGAGCCCATACCGGCGTCCTTACCCGGCTGGAGCAGAATGACGAAGATCATGAACACGCACACCAGGACGTGCACGATCGTGACGAAGGTCAGCATGTGGACTCTTTCAGACGTTCCGTGAAAGGAGGCGCACCCTACACCAAAGTAGTGAACGGGTGACAACATCTTCCGCCCGCCTCCTGGATCAACTCGAAGTGGCCGCCTTGACGATGGCCGCGAAGTCGCCCGCCTTCAGGCTCGCGCCCCCGACAAGCGCCCCATCCACGTCCGGCTGCCCCAGCAATTCCGCGGCGTTGTCCGGCTTCACGCTGCCGCCGTACTGGATGCGCACCCGCCCGGCCGTCTCCCCGTCATACAGCCGCTCAATCAGGCCCCGGATCGCCGCGTGGACCTCCTGCGCCTGCGCCGCCGTGGCGTTGCGCCCCGTCCCAATGGCCCACACCGGCTCGTAGGCCAGCACGAAGCCCGCCACGTCCTTGGCGCCGAAGCCCTCCAGCGCCCCGCGCACCTGGCGCTCCACCACCGCCAGCGTCTGGTTCGCCTCGCGCTCGGCCAGCGTCTCACCCACGCAGATGATGGGCGTCATCCCCGCCGCGCGGACCGCCTTCGCCCGCTTGTTCACCTGCTCGTCCGTGTCCCCGAAGAGCTGCCGGCGCTCGGAGTGCCCCACGATGACGTAGGCGCACCCCAGCTCCGCCAGCATCGGCGCGGAGATCTCACCCGTGAAGGCGCCCGAGGACTCCCAGTGGCAGTTCTGCCCCGCCAGCGCCAGCGGCG
Organism: Myxococcus sp. AM010; assembly: GCF_013372585.1. NCBI lineage: Bacteria > Pseudomonadati > Myxococcota > Myxococcia > Myxococcales > Myxococcaceae > Myxococcus > Myxococcus sp. AM010. The sequence continues at coordinate 43,713 of NZ_JABXEO010000018.1, read as the reverse complement.
CGCCTTCCAACGCCACATGCAGCGGCTGCAGCGCCACGAACGGCGGCGCCACCACCACCTCCACCGTGTCCCCCAGGGAGGCCACCTGGCCCCGCAGGTCCCGCACCAGGGCCAGCGCCTCCGGTACCGACTTGTTCATCTTCCAGTTGCCAGCAACGATCTTCCGGCGACGCGCGGTGGCCATGGTGCCCCCCAGGGGTGTTTGGTGTGTCGGACGCGGAGCCTACCGCGTCTCCAGCGCCTTGATGCCCGGCAAGTCGCGTCCTTCCAGGAACTCCAGGGACGCACCTCCACCAGTGGACACATGGCTCATCTTGTCGGCGAAGCCCATCTGCTCCACGGCCGCCGCGCTGTCCCCGCCGCCGATGACGGTGGTGGCCTGCGTGTTGATGGACATGGCCGCGGCGACGGAGCGGGTGCCCTCGGCGAACTTGGGCACCTCGAACAGGCCCATGGGCCCGTTCCACACCACCGTCCTCGCGTCGCGGATGTGCTGCGAGTAGATGGCGCGCGTCTTGGGACCGATGTCCAGGCCCATCATGTCCGGCGGAATCGCGTTGTCCGGCGTCTCCTGCGCGGGGCTGTTCTCCGTGGGCTCGGTGCCCACGATGTGGTCCACCGGCAGCACCAGCTGCGTCTTGAACCGGTGCGCCGCCTCCAGCAGGCGCGTGGCCAGCGACAGCTTGTCGCCCTCGACGCGGGACTTGCCCACCTCGACGCCCTGCGCCTTCAGGAAGGTGTACGCCATGGCGCCGCCGATGAGCAGCGCGTCCACCTTGGGCAGCAGGCTCTCGATGACCTTGATTTTGTCGCTCACCTTCGAGCCGCCCAGGATGGCCACGAAGGGCTTGTCCGGGTTCTTGAGCACCTTGCCCAGGTACTCAATCTCCTTGCGCATCAGGAAGCCGGCGGCCTTCTCCTTCACGAAGGGCACCATGCCCGCGGTGGACGCGTGGGCGCGGTGGGCGGTGCCGAAGGCGTCGTTGATATAGACGTCCGCCAGCGCCGCCAGTTCGCGGGCGAACGCCTCGTCGTTGGCCTCCTCTTCCTTGTGGAAGCGGAGGTTCTCCAGGACGACCACCTGGCCCTCCTTGAGCTCCTTCACCTGCTTCTTCACTCCGTCACCGACGCAGTCGTCGGTGAGGATGACCTCGTGCTTGCCGCCGAGCAGCTCGGCGAGCCGCGCGGCGACAGGCTCCAGCGACAGCTTCGGGTCCGGCCCCTTGGGACGGCCGAGGTGGGAGGCCAGGATGACCTTCCCGCCCATGTCGAGCGCGCGCCGGATGGTGGGCATCGCCTCGCGGATGCGGGTGTCGTCGGTCACGCGCCGGCCGTCCATGGGGACGTTGAAGTCCACGCGGATGAAGACGCGCTTCCCGGTCAGCTGCAGATCATCGATGTAACGGATCATCTCGGTCCTTCCCTCTCTCGGTGCCCGGAACGCCCTTGGGACTCAGACGCCCTTGGAGACGAGGAACTTCGCCGTGTCCACCATGCGGTTGGAGAAGCCCCACTCGTTGTCGTACCAGGCCATGACCTTGAGCAGGTTGTCGCCCACCACGAAGCAGTTGGTGGAGTCGAAGATGGCCGAGTGCGGGTTGCCGTTGTAGTCCACCGACACCGTCTGCGCGTCGCTGAACTCCAGCACGCCCTTGAGCGGGCCTTCGGCGGCCTTGCGGAAGGCCTCGATGACGGCCTCGGCGGTGACCTTCTTCTCGGTGTTCACCGTCAGGTCCACCAGGGACACGTTCGGGGTGGGCACGCGGACGGCCAGGCCGTGCATCTTGCCCTTGAGCTGCGGAATCACCTCACCGATGGCCTTCGCGGCGCCGGTGCTGGTGGGAATCATGGAGAGCGCGGCGGCGCGGGCGCGGCGCATGTCCTCGTGGGTGAGGTCCAGGATGCGCTGATCGTTGGTGTAGCTGTGGACCGTGGTCATCAGGCCCTTCTCGATGCCGAAGTTGTCCACCAGCACCTTGGCGATGGGCGCCAGGCAGTTGGTGGTGCAGGAGGCGTTCGAGATGACGTGGTGCTTCGCCGGGTCGTACTCGTTGTGGTTGATGCCGTAGGCGATGGTGATGTCCGGGCCCTTGGCCGGGGCGGAGATGATGACCTTCTTCGCGCCCGCCTTCAGGTGCTTCTCCGCCCCGTCGCGCGCGGTGAAGCGGCCGGTGCACTCCAGCACCACGTCCACGTTCAGGCTCTTCCAGGGCAGCGCCGTCGGGTCCTTCTCCGCGGTGACGGTGATCTCCTTGCCGTCCACCACGATGCCCTTCTCCGTCGCCTTCACCGTGCCCGGCCAGGTGCGGTGCACGGAGTCGTACTTGAACAGGTGCGCCAGCGCCGCGGGCTTGTCGAGGTCGTTGATGGCGACAATCTCGAGGTCTTCCTTGCGGCTGAGCACCGCGCGCAGAATGCAGCGACCGATGCGGCCAAAGCCATTGATGGCAATCCGGGTAGCCATGTTCGTCGTCTCCTTGAGCAGTGGGTGCCAGGCACCCACGGGTCGTCACGTCAAAATCGAGGGCGGCCGACCGTAGGCATCGCGACCCGCCGAGTCAACGCCCGGCGACATCCCCGCGGCGACGCGCACGCCGAAGCTGAACAATCACCCCAAGCAACAGCCAGACAGCGGTGCCCGTTCCCCCACCCGCCCCGCAGCCACAGCCAGCATCGCCCAGTGGATAGAACTGCGGCAGCACCCCCACCAGATGGGGCTCCGGCTCGGGTTCAGGCTCCGGCTCCGGCTCCGGCGGCGGGTGCGGGTCCACGCCCCGCGCCGCCACGCAGGCGGTCAGCAGGCTCGCGGCGCCGGACTCCTCGGCCGGCGGCGGAGGCGCCTGGGTGAGCAGGCCCGCATGCACCAGGAACGAGGACATGAGCCCGGCGCGCTGCACCGGACTGACGATGGCCTCGAAAGGCATCCCCAGCAGCAGCACCCGCCCGTTGGGCGCCGACGCCACGCCCGCCGCCCACTCGGTTCCCACGTAGCGCAGCACGGACGAGCCACCCGACGCGGGCGTCAGCACGTCCGTCACGCCCACCGCGTAGCCGCCCCGCGTGCCGTCATCCAGCGCCACCCCGGAGAGCTGCGCCAGCCAGTCGCCCGGCACCCCCTCCACGGAGAATAGAGGTTTCCCACTGCCCGGCGCCGCGCGCAGGATGTCCGCCAGGAAGGCCTGGTCCTCCGCCGAGCCCACGGCCAGCGCCGACGTCACGTGGCTCCCCGACAGGAGCAGGTGCCCGCCCTGCATCACGAAGCCGCGCAGGGCATCCTGCTCCTCACGGGAAGGCCGGACCCCTCCCGCCCCGCCCCGCCCGGTGAACCAGTCCACCAGCCGGTACGGCGCGCCCACCGTCACCAGGTTCGCCGCCACCGCCGCGCGCGTCGCGCTGTCGAAGGCCGTGCCCGCGTGCGCCAGCGCGGCGCCGTGGCGGCGCACGTAGGTGCCGTCGTTCATCGTCTCCACCAGCAGGCGGACGGGCGCCTGGAGGTCGTAGGCGTCCAGCGGCTCGGCGCACGCCTGGGAGGCGTCCAGCCGCTCGAAGCCGTTGACCACCAGCACCGGCGACTCCGCGCCGCCCGGCGTCCGCACGCCCACGGTGGCGGACGGGAAGCCCTCGCCGCCCGCGCTCACCGCGGCCACGCGGAAGTAGCGCGTGGTGCCCGGCGCCAGCGTGGCGCGGAACGACAGGCCCGCCTCGTCCGTGCCGTCGTCCCAGCCCAGCCCGTCCGCGCTCTGGTAGACGCGGTAGCCGGTGGGCGCGTCGCGGCCCTCCTCGTCCGGGTTGGCCGGCGGCGCCGCCCAGCGGAGCTCCACCGTGCCGCCGCTGCCGTTGAGCGCGGCCACCGCCTCGGGCGGCTCGGGCGGCAGGACGACGGGCACGCTGTCCCGGGCCGCGTAGTACTTGATGAGGCCCTGGAGGATGGCGCGCGCGGCCACCCGGCGGAACGCGGGCTCCTTCAGCCGGTTCGAATCGGTGACGTTGTCGTGGTAGGCGATCTCCAGCAGCACGGACGGCATCTCGTTGTTGTGCGTGGGGTTCACCTCGCCCAGGTTCGCCGAGCGCAGGTTGCGCACCCGCCAGCTCGGGTCCACCTCGCGGCGCATGTCCCGCGCCAGCTCGTCCAGCAGCGCCCGCGCCAGCACGTCACTGCCCGGGAACCCGGTGAAGTTGAGCGTGCCGTCCACCGGGTTGGGCCCGTACACGTAGGCCTCCGAGCCCGACACGTTGCCCGACGTGGACGCGTTGGTGTGCCACGCCACGTACACCGCGTCCTCGCCCTCCTCGTGCAGCCACGCGGCGAAGCGCGGGCGCGCGGTGACGTCCGCGTTGCGCTCGTTGGACAGCGCGTTGGCCCCCGTGGGCGCGTACACCGTGCGCGGCGCGCCGCTGAACTGCACATGGTAGCGCGCGGACTCCTCGTAGCGGGGCCGCGCCAGGGGCGCCATCGCATCGTCACCGATGACGCCGCTGCCACCGCCAAAGCGCACCGCGTCCAGCGACAGCGTGCCGCCCTCCGCCGTGTCATTCAACGCCACCACCGCGCCGGAGTCCGGGTGCTGCCCCGCCTTGAAATAGAAGCGCCCCAGCAGCACCCACGTCCCGCCGTGACGGCGCTGATTGACGCGGAAGTGGCTCTCACCGCCCGCGTGCTTCACCACGTAGTGCGCGTCCGGCGCGCGCGTGGGGTCGGCCGCGTAGGAGACGTAGACGTGGTAGCTGCCCTCGGCGGGGAGCTCCGGCGCCCACGTCGCGCTCGCGGTGACACCGCGCGCGGAGGCCATCACCCGCGTCGTGCCCAGCGCGAAGGGCTCCACCCCGTTGCCCATGGGCGTGGGCGGCGTGCCCCAGCCGGGCTGCGCGGAGGCGTCGAACACGTCGCCGTCCTCCGAGTAGCCGGCCTGCCCGTCGTCGACGATGGCCATGTGCCTATTGAGGTCCGGCTCACGCAGGGGCACCACGGTGGCGCCGGCGCCCGTCAGCATGGGCAGCAGGTACTGGTTGAGCACCTCGGCGGAGATGAGGTCCTCCACCACGGCCCAGGTGTTCGGCCGCTGCGTGGCCCAGCGGTTCAGCGGCGCGCTGCGCGTGAAGCCGTGGCCCGGGCTCAGGTACACCACCTTGCCGGAGAGCGCGCCCGTGCGCTGGCGCGTCTGCGGCACGCCCGACTTCGTCCCGGAGGCGCCCGGCCGGAGCTCACGCCGGACCACGGGCGGCTCCTCGGCGGACAGGCGGCGCGTCTCATGCGGCCGGGGCCCGGGCATCGGCACGTACCGCGCGCCCGGCGGCTCCAGGCCACACGCCCCCTCGTCCAGCGCAGGGTCGTGCGCGGCGTGGGATTCGGCGCGGGCCAGGGAGGAAGTCAACACCAGCGCGAGAAGTGCGCCACCCAGACGGACACGAAGCGGGTAGGAAGGGGCATTCACAGGGTCGGACCATACCCCTTCATGACGAAGGGGCAATCCGTCCCACGGGTGTTAGCCTCCCCCGCGCCTTCGCCATCGATGAACGCACCTGCCCGGCCACCCGCGTCCTTCCCTCCCCGTCACGGCTCGGGGCTGCTCGCCTCCTTCGGCCATGCGTGGGCGGGGCTCATCCACACCGTCATCTACCAGCGCAACATGCGCGTCCACCTCATCGCCGCCGTGCTGGTGGGGCTGGTGGGCAGCGGCATCGCGCTGGGGCTCGCGGAGAAGGTGACGCTCATCTTCTGCGTCCTGCTCATCTTCTTCGCCGAAATCCTCAACAGCGCGCTGGAGCACCTGGTGGACCTGGCCGTCCAGCAGTTCGACGAGAAGGCCCGGCTGGCCAAGGACGCCGCCGCCGCGGGCGTGCTGGTGCTCGCGCTGGGCACGGTGGTCATCTTCGCCGCCATCCTGGTGCACAACTGGGACACGGTGCGCACCAGCACCGACGCCATCGTCCGCCAGGTGGTGCTGGGGCTGCCGCTGACGGCCTGCGTCCTGGTGCTGGTGCTGCCGCGGCGCCGTCCCGCGTGGGTGGATGTGGCCGCCTTCACCGCGGGCGGCGTGCTGATGGCGCTCCAGGCCACGCAGACGGCCAGCAGCGTCTTCAGCGCCCTCACCGCGGGTCTGCTCTTTATCGCCGGCGCGGCTGCGTACCAGCGGAGGCGGGAGCAAGGGGCGCCCCGCGCCTGACGCTTCCAGCTCAGGCGTGCGGGCGGAGCTCCGGGGCATGCTCCTGCGCCGCCTGGACCGCCGTCGCCTTGTCGCCTTCCTTGATGTCCGTCGTCACCAGCTCGAGCAGCTCCGTGGCGATGCCAATCACCTGGTGCGGGGTGTAGCCGCTCGCGCGCAGCTGGTTGAAGAACGTGCGCGCCAGGATCCGGGTGCCCTTTTGATCGGTGCTCAAGGTCAGTGCCTCCATGAAGCGGCCGGGAAGGAGCCCCGCCTAATCACGATACGGCCCTGTTTCAACCCCCGTGCCAGCCAATCTCATCCACACGGATTCCTCAACATTTCCCAAGGGTTGAAGTAGACCAAGGCCCCGGAAGGCCCTGGAGGGCAGTGCGAACGCGGTTGCGCAGTTCTCGGCGGTACGGGGGATTGGCGAGGGGGGGTGCATCAGCGGGTTCGCACCCGGATTTCAAGGGCTTGCAATCTTTCAACGGGGCGGCGAGATACGCGCCCCACCAGGAGCGGATGGTCATGGCGTATCGGGTGAACAACATCGGGCTGTGGCTGGACGAGCCGGAGGAGCTGCTTGGTCAGCGCGCCGCGGAGAAGCTGGGCGTCACCCGCTCCGACCTCGCGTCCGTGCGGGTGGTGCGCTCCGTGCTGGACGCGCGGAAGAAGGGCAGCCCGCGCTACATCTACACGCTGGAGGTGGAGCTGGCCCGGGGCAAGCAGCCGGCGAAGCTGCCACCGGACGTGGGTGAGGCGCCGCCGCCTCCGGAGCCGCTGGCCCCGGTGAAGGCGCCGGAGCAGTGGCCCATCATCATCGGCACGGGCCCCGCGGGGCTCTTCGCCGCGCTGGGCCTGCTGGAGCGCGGCGTTCGCAGCATCCTGCTGGAGCGGGGCCGCGAGGTGGTGTCGCGCCGCAAGGACGTGGCGAAGCTCATGCGCGACGGGACGCTGGACCCCGAGAGCAACATGAACTTCGGCGAGGGCGGCGCGGGCGCGTACACGGACGGCAAGCTGTCCACGCGCATCAACCACCCCATGGTGCGCAAGGTCATCGAGGCCTTCGCCCGCTACGGCGCGCCGGACCACATCCTCATCGAGGGCAAGCCGCACATCGGCTCGGACCTGCTGCCCGGCGCGGTGGCGAAGCTGCGCGAGGAGCTCATCGCCGGCGGCTGCGAGGTCCACTTCAGCACGCGCGTGGACGACCTGCTCTACAAGGATGGCCACATCGCGGGCGTGAAGCTGTCCGACGGCCGCACGCTCGAGAGCAACCGCGTCATCCTGGCCCCCGGCAACTCCGCGCGCGAGCTGTACGAGCGCTTCGCCGCCGACGGCCAGGTGATGGTGGAGGCCAAGCCCTTCGCCCTGGGCTTCCGCGCCGAGCACCCGCAGGCGCTCATCAACGGCATCCAGTACGGCAACGCGGCCAAGAACCCGCGCCTGCCCCCGGCGGACTACAAGCTGGCGGAGAACCTGGAGGTGGACGGCGAGGTGCGCGGCGTCTACTCGTTCTGCATGTGCCCCGGCGGCATCGTGGTGCCCACGCCCACGCAGGACGGGCTCCAGTGCACCAACGGCATGAGCAACTCGCGGCGCAACGCGCGCTACGCCAACGCGGGCATCGTCGTGTCCGTGTCCGTGGCGGACTTCGAGCGCGAGGGCTTCCGCGGTCCGCTGGCGGGCCTGGAGTTCCAGCGCCACTGGGAGAGCAAGGCGCATGAGCTGGGCGGAGGCCGCTTCTACGCCCCGGCCCAGACGATTCCGGACTACCTGGCCGGGCGCGTGAAGAAGGCCCCGGGCGACACCAGCTACCGCCCGGGCCTGGCGCACACGGACCTCAACCAGCTCTTCCCGGAGCGGCTCACCGAGTCGCTGAAGCAGGCCCTGCGCACCTTCGAGCGGAAGATGCGCGGCTTCATCAGCGAGGAGGGCAAGCTCATCGGCATCGAGAGCCGCACGTCGTCGCCGGTGCGCATCACCCGCGGCGAAGACTTGCAGTCAGTGTCCATGAAGGGCCTCTACCCGGCGGGCGAGGGCTGTGGCTACGCGGGCGGCATCGTGTCGTCCGCCATTGATGGACTGCGCGTCGCTGAGCAGATTGCCACCGAGCTGTCCTGACGGACGGCCGGGAGGAGGGCGCATGGGATACGTCGTGCGGACGCCGGAGGGCGAGCTGGTCTACCCCAGCCTGCTGGAGGTGGAGCGGGCCTACGTCCAGGGGCTGGTGGACGCGGAGGACGACGTCCGGGAGGAGACCGCCACCACCTGGCGCAAGGCGGCGAGCATCCCCGTCCTGGCCCAGGCGAAGCCCGCGCGCTCGGGGGCCATGCAGCGGGGACAGGTGCTTCGCGTGGCGGCCGTGGTGCTGCTGAGCGCGCTGGCCCTGTCCCTGGTGTTCCGTGACGAGCTGCGGCTGCGCGGCATCGGCATCGTGCTGGCGCTGGTGGCCAGCACCCTGCTCTTCCAGGTCACCACCCAGGCCTTCAAGCGCGCGCCTGGCGGAGGCTGAAGCAACGGGGCGACGGCGCACGGGCCCGCCCGCCCGGCTGCCCCCCGACGTGGCGCTCCGGGACGGGCAGCCATCCACGGGCCAGCGCCCCATGTTCTCCCCTGGCAGCACGCCCCGGGGCGCCGGTGCCCTCGGGTCGCCGCGAGAGGAGAACCCATCGTGCTCAGCACCTTTTTGTCCCGCGACGCCGCCCGCCGACTGCGCCATGGCGCGCCGTGGTTGCGCCGGGAAGACATCGTCTCCATGGAAGGCACGCCGCAGCCCGGCGAGCCCGTGCAGCTTCGGGACGAGGACGGCTCGGTGCTGGGCCTGGGTGACGTGGATTTAGACGCGTCCTACGCGGTGCGCCGGCTCGGCCAGCCGGACGAGGTGGTGGAGGGGCTCATCCCTCGCCACCTCCGCCACGCCTTCGAGCGGCGGGGCCGGCTGGTGGACGACCCGCGCTTCTGCCGCGTCGTCAACGATGACGGAGACGGCCTGCCCGGCCTCATCGTGGACCGCTATGACACCCACTACGTGGTGCAGACGCTCACCCGCGCCATGGACGCGCGCCATGAGGAGCTGACGCGCGCGCTGGTGGAGGTGGCGGGCGCGGGCGCGGTGCTGCTGCGCAACGACACCCTTCGCCGAAAGGCGCTGGGGCTGCCCACGCAGCGCCCCCACGTCCTCTACGGCACCCCACCCCGCTGGTGCCGGCTGCTGGAGCTGGGGGCCCGCTTCACCGTGGACCTCACCTACGGCCAGGGCACGGGCTACGCGTATGACCAGCGCGAGGTCCGCCGCTTCGTGGCGCGCATGGCCCAGGGTGCGCGCGTGCTGGACGCGTGCTGCAACGTGGGTGGGCTCTTCGTCCACGCCGGCGTGCACGGCGCCCGGTACATCCTCGCCTTCGACGCCAACGCGGACGCCGCGGACCTGGCGCGGGAGAACGCGGAGGCCAACGGCCTGCTGGGCCGGGTGACGGTGGAGACGGGCAAGCCCCTCCAGGTCCTGCGTGCGGTGCGCGACACCTTCGACCTGGTCCTCCTGGACACACCGGCCGTGGCGACGGACGAGGAATTCGTGGAGTTGCTGCGTCACGCGCTTCGCAGGACGCGCCACGGTGGCTGGCTGATGGTCACCGGGTACCATCCACCCCTCCCCCAGGACGGCTTCGACGAGCTGGTGGCCACCGCCTGCGAGGGCGAGGCCCGCATCGCCACCCGCCTGGCCCGCCCAGGGCTGCCGCCGGACCACCCGACCCTGGCCGGCTCCCATGGGGCGGAGCACCTCCACGCGGTGGCGTTGGAAGTCAGCTGAAGCCGTCCCCCCGCGCGGCCGCTGGAGTGCTAGTGTCCGCCGCCGCAATGACCAACGAAAACGTGCCCGAGTCCGCGCCCCCCACCCAGGAAGGTTCCGTGGAGACCGTCCGCAAGGTGTATGCGGCCGACCTGCGGGAGAAGGACCGCGTCCATACCGTCTTCCGCGTCACCAAGAAGGAGAAGGTGACCGCCCGCAGTGGCAAGGTGTTCGTCGCCGCCACGCTCGTCGACAAGAGTGGCGAGGTGGACGCGCGCGTCTTCGACAACGTCGACGCGCTCGAGCCCGTCTTCCAGCCGGGTGACTTCGTGCTCGTCCAGGGCAACGTCATCCAGTTCCACGGCCGCTCCCAGATTGTCGTGGAGGCCGTGGAGCGCCTGGACCCCGAGCCCCTGGACCCCAAGGAGTTCGAGCCGCCCCCGGCCCCGCCCGCCGCCGAGGCGAAGCCCGCGCCGGAGGCCAAGGCCGCCCCGGAGGCCAAGCCTGAGAAGCCCGAGAAGGCCGACAAGGGCGAGGCCCGCGGCAACGAGGGCCCGGGTGGCGCGCGCGCCGCCGGCCTCATCCGGGAGATGGTCACCGAGCGCATCGGCGACACGTTCGTGAAGCAGCTGCTGCTGGCCTTCCTGGACGACCCGAAGATCGCGGCGGGCCTGCCGGTGGCCCAGGGCGCCCGGGGCACGCACCACGCGTGGCGCGGCGGACTGGCGGAGCACCTCCTGTCGGTGATGCGGCTGACGCTCCGCGTGGCGGACCAGTACCCCATGGTGGACCGCGACCTGCTGCTGGCCGGCGCGCTGCTGCAGCAGGTGATGAAGGCGGCGGACGCCGCCGAGTCCTCTGATGAGGCCCGGCTGGTGGGCAACCTCGTCCTGACGGCGCAGAAGCTGCGCGAGAAGGCGCTGGCCATCCCCGGCTTCCCGCCGCTGCTGGAGCAGCACCTCACGCACCTGGTCATCTCCCAGCACGGCGACGCGCAGCACGGCAGCCCGAAGTCGCCGGTGACGCTGGAGGCGCAGATCGTCCACTCGCTGGAGTCACTGGACGCGCGCATCGCCTCGTGGCTGGAGGCCATGCAGCGCGACTCGCACGACAAGTGGACGGACGTGGTGCGCCCCTACGAGCGCCAGCTGTGGAAGGGGCCCTCGCCCACCTCGCGGGGCCGCGCCCCGGTGGAGGGAGGGGGTGGCCGCCGCAAGGGCCGCGAGGAGAAACGCAAGGCCCGGGCGGAGAAGCCGCAGCAGCCGGGCACCCCGGCCGAGGGCGCCCCGAAGCAGGAGCAGGCCCAGCGCCCGCCGCGCAAGGAGCGCCCGCCCCGTGAGGAGCGCTCGCGTGAGGAGCGTCCGCCTCGCGAGGACCGCCCGCCCCGTCCGCCCCGCGAGGAGCGTCCGCCGCGTGACGCGAGCTCGCTGCCCAAGGAGCTGACCTTCAAGCCGTTCAGCGCGCTGACATCGGCACCGCCCGAGTCCGGAAACAAGGGCGGCGAGGGTTCTTCGGAGAGCTGAGGCAGCACATGGCGAAGAGGTTGGGAGAGCGCCTCATCGAGGCGGGACTCGTCAACGCCGGGGCCGTGGAACAGGCCCTGGAGCACCAGAAAATCACCGGCCACAAGGTCGGTGATTGCCTGGTGGAGCTGGGGCTGCTCCAGGAGGCGGCGCTGCTGCGCTTCCTGGCGGCGGAGTTCCAGACGCGCTTCGTCAGCGCGGACAAGCTGGCGAAGGCGCGCATCGCCACCGAGGTGCTGGACCGGCTCCCGGTGCGCCTCGCCGAGGCACAGAACGTGCTGCCGCTGGCGGTGGACCCGGAGCGCAAGCTGCTCTCCGTGGTCGCCGCCGAGCCGCAGAACAAGTCGCTGATGGACGAGATTGCCCTCGTCACGGGCATGTCGGAGGTCTACGCGTACGTGGGCCTGCGCAGCGCCATCTCCGCCGCCATCCGCAAGCACTACTACGGCGACCCCACCGCCTTCGCCGCGCTGCTGGAGGGCGCCAGCGCGCAGGGCCAGGCCCCGGCCGCGCCGTCCCGTACGGGCGCGCCGGAGCACGGGCGCACCAACGCGGGCAGCGGCACCGGGACAGGCGCGGGCCAACGGGGCGGACTCAGCCTCAGCTTCCGCGTGGAGACGGACGCGCGGATGCGGCTGCAGCGAGGCAGCAGCACCGGCACCCCCGCCGTCCGCCCGTCCACCCAGCGACGCGAGCCCGGCGGCCCGCGCGGCCTGGTCAGTGACAGCGACTACGTGGAGACGCTGGGCATCATGGTCGGCCTGCTGGAGCAGGACCGGCAGCGCCACCGTGGACACTCCGCGCAGTTGGCGCGGCAGGCCGGCATCGTGGGCCAGCGCATGGGCATGCCCCACAAGGAGCTGGCCGCGCTGTCCATCGCCGCGTACCTGCACGACTTGGGCAAGCCGGCGGAGCGGCACTTCTCGCTGGCGAGCAACGCCGTCAACCCGGAGTGGAAGGCGCAGGCGAAGCAGGCCTGCCGCGTCCCCACCCGCATGTTCGAGACGGTGCACCTGCCCGCGCAGACGAACACCATCCTCGCGCAGCTGTACGAAGCCTGGGACGGCTCTGGTACGCCCCAGGGCGCCAAGGGCGAGGACATCACCCTGGGCGCGCGCATCCTCGCCGCGGTGGACAGCTTCCTGGAGCTGACGAAGAACCCGGGCAACGCCCTGGGCCGCGTGCTGCCGAAGGAGCAGGCCCTGGAGCACCTGCGCAAGTACGCGGGCGTGCTCTATGACCCGGTGGTGGCGGACATCGTCATCCAGCTCCAGAGCGGTGAGCTGCTGCGCCACCGGCTGGCGAGCGAAGGCCGCCAGGTGCTCGTGGTGGAGCCGGACGAGACGGCGCGCGGCGAGCTGCTGGAGGCGGTGCTGAAGCAGGGGCTGGTGGCGCACGCGCTGTCCACCGTCGAGGGCGCGCAGGACGGACTGGCGCGGCAGGACTGCGACGTGCTGGTGGTGAGCCTGCGGTTGGGCCAGCAGGATGTCATGGACCTGCTGGAGCAGGCCCGCTCGGCGCCGGAGACGGCGGGGCTGCCCATCGCGGTGGTGGGCGAGCCCGACAATGCCACGAAGGAGCGCCTGCTCATGGCGGGCGCCACGGACGTGCTGTCGCCCGCGGACAAGCCCGCCATCGCGAAGACGGTGCAGGCCCTCTTCGACGACCGGGTGCAGCACAACGGCCCGGGGCGCGTGGTGCGTGGCAGCTTCGACGAGCTTCCCCCGCGCGAGCTGCTGCGCACGCTGGGCGGTGGCCACAAGAGCGGCCGGCTCAACCTGCGCCAGCACACGCTGGAGGGATACCTGCACCTGGAGCGAGGCCGCGTCGTCTTCGCGTCCTTCGGTGGCCACTCCGGAGAGCCCGCTCTGCAGGCCCTGCTGAAGCTGAAGCAGGCGGACTTCCAGTACGACCCGGACGCGTTGCTGCTGGACGTGCCGCAGATGGACCAGGACCTCGCGGCCCTGGCCGGCGGCCTCAACGCAGGTTGAGGTTGAAGAGGGCGGCGGCGTTGGCGGTGGTGACAGCGGCCACCTCCTCCAGCGTCACGCCCTTGAGCTCGGCGACCTTCTTCGCCGTCTCCACCACGTGCGAGGGCTGGTTCTTCCGCCCTCGGTGAGGCACCGGCGCCAGGTACGGGCTGTCCGTCTCCACCATCAGCCTGTCCAACGGCGCGAAGCGCACCGCGTCCTGGAGCGCCTCCGTCTTCTTGTAGGTGATGACGCCTGACAGCGACAGCAGGAAGCCCCGGTCCAGGTAGCGCCGGGCGGCGTCCGTGTCGCCGGTGAAGCAGTGGATGACGCCCTTCGCCACGCCCGTCTCGCCCAGAATCGCGTCGCAGTCGTCATGCGCGTCGCGCACGTGCACCACCAGCGGCTTGCCCAGCCGGAGCGCCAACGCGCACTGCCGCCGGAAGACCTCCGCCTGCGCCTCGCGCGGTGAGTGCTCGTAGTAGTAGTCCAGGCCCGCCTCTCCCACCGCCCGGACCTCGGGGCGCGCGCAGGTGCGCTCCAGCGTGGCCAGGTCCTCCTCGGTGGCCCGCGCCGCCTCGTGCGGGTGGATGCCCAGCGTGGGCGACAGGAACTCCGGGTGCGCCGCCGCCACCTCCAGCGCGTTGCCCCAGTTGCCCGGGCCGTGGAACTGGCCCACCACGACGGCGTGGACCAGCCCCGCCGCGCGCGCCGCGTCCAGCACGGCCATGACGTCCGGGTAGTCCTTCACCTCGAGGTGACAGTGGGCGTCGACGAATCTCATGGCTCCTCCTGCAACAGCGCTTCCAGTTCGGCGCGGGCCTCGGGTGAGGGAAAGCTACTCACCGCGTCGCGAACGGCCTTGCGCGCCTCCGGCCCGCCCAGGCGCCACAGGCCATCCGCGGCGTCCAGCCGGTTGTCCTCGGAGTCCTGCGTGTCCTGGAGCAACCCGACCAGCCAGGGCAGCGCCCGCGCATCTCCCAGCCGGCCCAGGCCCCGCGCGGCCGCGCCGCGGCAGGGGTCCTTCACGTCGTCCAGGACTTCCCTCAACCGCTCTAGCGCGCCGGGCACCTTCACCTCGCCGCACAGCTCCACGGCCAGGGCCCGGTCCGGGCTCCACCGCTTCTTCGCCATCCGCTGGAGGAGGTACGCCGCGCCGTCCGCGTCCCCTAGCTTCGCCAGCACCCCGGCGGCCTGCGTCTTGTCGAAGGCGGGCAGGAGCCACCGGCCGAACAGCTTCTTCACCTGGGGCAGCGCGCGCGCGTCCCCCAGCTCCGCCAGCGCGCCCAGGGCCCTGAAGCGCAGCAGGTCCGCGTCCAGCGCCTCCAGCAGCACCTCCAGGCCCGCGGCGTGCTGGAGGCTGGCGATGCCGCGCGCGGCCTCGAAGCGGACTTCGAAGGCGCCGTCCTCCAGCATGGAGGCCAGCGCCCCGCGCAGCTCCGGCCGGGCAAGGTCCGCCATCCGGCCGGTGGCCTCCAGGCGAATCTGCCACTCCTCGTCCCGAAGCCGAGCGATGAGCAGGTCCGGCAGCTCATCCAGAGGCACCACCACGGAGGCCAGGCTCACCCCCGCGCGGCGCACCTCCACCTGCTTGTCCGACAGCAGTCGGGGGAGCGCCTCGAGGAACTCGGCGGCGTGCTCGGGGACCTCCGACGCGAGGTGATAGAGCTGAAGCGCGGCCTCCGTCCTGAACGCCGGGCGCTTCTCGCGCTCCAGCGTCAGCAGGGCCCGGTCCCGGTCGGCACGCCAGTCCGTCACCTCACTTCACCTCACTGCCAGGGGCCACATCGCCCGGGTCGAGCAGCGACAGCTCCTTGCCGCCCGGCCCCGCCGTCAGGAGCATGCCGCGCGACTCGATGCCCTTGAGCTTGCGCGGCTTGAGGTTGGCCACCACCACCACGTTGCGCCCGGTGAGCGCCTCGGGAGCGAAGGCCTCCGCGATGCCGGAGACGATGGTGCGCGGGCTCCCTTCGCCCACGTCCACCGTGAGCTTGAGCAGCTTGTCCGCCTTCTGCACCTTCTCCGCGGCCAGCACCTTGCCCGCCTTCAGCACCACCTTGGCGAAGTCGTCGTACTCGATTTCACCCGAGGATTCGCCCGCCCCCGGAGCAGCCGGCGTCGCGGCGGGAGCCTCGGCGGCGGGCTTCTTCTCCGCCTTGGCGCCCTTGGCCGGCCTGGCCTCCGCGGCCTGCGGCGCTGGGGCGCCTTCCGGCAGCTTGATGATGGCGTTGACGCGCTCCTCCTCCAGCCGCGGCAGCAGCGGCTCGGGCGTGCCGATGGGACGGCTGCGCTCCAGCAGCGGGTACTTCGCGCCCTCCAGGGCCTGGAACGTCAGCGGCTCCGCGCCGAGCTGGGCGAAGAGCTTCTCCGACAGGCGCGGCGTCACCGGGGCGAGCAGCGCGCCCAGGAGGTAGGCCACGTCCGCGGCGTCGGACAGGTCCGCGCGAGCGACCTCCGCGTCCTTCTTCACCTGGGCCCACGGCGCGGCCGTCTGGAGAAAGCCGTTCGCGGCCGAGGCAATCTCGGTGATGACGCGGATGGCGGACCGGTACTCAAGCTTCTCGAACGCGTCGCGGACCTCCGGCACGCGGGCGAGCGCGGCCTCCACCAGGGCGCGGCCCGGGCCCTCGGCGCGGCCGGGCGCCAGGCGCTTCTCCAGCGGACCGGCCAGCAGCGACAGGGCGCGGTTGGCCAGGTTGCCCACGTTGTTGACCAGCTCGCCGTTCACGCGCTGGCGGAAGTCCTTGAGGTTGAGGTCCAGGTCCTCCACGCCCGGGCCCAGGTTGGCCGCGTAGAAGTAGCGCAGGTAGCTGGGGTCCAGCTGGTCCAGGTAGTCGCGCACCGGCACCATGGTGCCGCGGCTCTTCGACATCTTCTCGCCGTTCACCGTGAGGTGACCGTGGACCTTGATTTCGCTGGGGCCGTGGAAGCCCGCGACGTTGAGCACGGCCGGCCAGAACAGCGCGTGGAAGTAGACGATGTCCTTGCCGATGAAGTGGATGATGCGGGTGTCGGCGTCCGCGCTCCAGTAGTCCAGCGCGCTCTTCGCCTTGCCCGTCTCCTTCGCCCACTTCTCCGTCGTGGCGATGTAGCCAATGGGCGCGTCCAGCCAGACGTAGAAGTACTTGTCCGTCTCACCCGGAATCGCGAAGCCGAAGTACGGCCCGTCGCGGCTGATGTCCCAGTCCGCCAGGCCCTTCTCGAAGAAGCCCTGGAGCTGGGTGGCCAGGCCCGGGTGGAGGAAGCCCGGCTTGCGCAGCACGTCCTGGAGGAAGTCCGCGTGTCGCGACAGCTTGAAGAACAGGTGTTCGGAGTGCTTGCGGACCGGGGGCGTGCCACACAGGGCGCAGCGCGCGTCGATGAGGTCCGTGGGGGCGTAGGCCTTGCCGCACTTCTCGCAGGCGTCGCCGTACTGGTCGGCCGCCTTGCAGTTGGGGCAGGTGCCCTTGATGAAGCGGTCCGGCAGGAAGCGGCCGTCTTTCTCGCAGTAGGTCTGCTCGATGTCCCGGCGCTCGATGTCGCCCTGCGCCTTCAGCCGCCCGTAGATGAGCTCCGCGTACTGGCGGTTCTCCGGCGAGTTGGTGGAGTGGAAGCAGTCGAACCGGATGTCGAGGTCGCGGAAGTCCCGCTGGTGCTCCTCGTGGAAGCGGGCGATGAACTCCTCGGGCTTGAGGCCCTGCTTCGCCGCGTTCAGCTCGATGGGCGTGCCGTGGGTGTCATCGGCACAGAAGTAGACGACGTCCCTGCCGCACGAGCGGAGGAAACGCACGTAGATGTCGGTCTGCACGTACTCGACGGCGTGGCCGATGTGGACCGGGCCGTTCGCGTAGGGCAGCGCGCTGGTGACGAGGATTCTCTCCGCCATGGACTCTCCTGAGGGCGGCGGACCTTAGCCGCTCGGATGGCCGAGGTCATCGACGGCGTGAGGGCCGCGGGCTCGAATGCGCCGCGGCGCCGGGGATGTTATCGACCGGATACGCATGTGCACCATCATCATCCTGCGCCACGTCCACCCCGAATGGCCGCTGGTGCTCGCGGCCAACCGGGACGAGTTCTACGGCCGCCCCGCTACTGGCCCCCAGGTGCTCCTGGAGTCCCCGCTCGCCGTGGGCGGCCGGGACGAGGAGCGCGGCGGGACGTGGATGGGTGTAACGCACGCCGGGCTCTTCGTCGGCCTGACGAACCAGCGGGGCGAGCGAGGCCAGGGGCCGGCCCCTCGCTCGCGGGGCGAGGTGGTGCTGCGCGCCCTCCAGGCGGGCAGCGTGGACGCCGTGGACCGCTACCTGGAGACCCTGCCCGGCGACGAGTTCATGCCCTTCAACCTCCTCTATGGGGACGCCCAGCGGCTGCGCGTGGCGTACGCCCGGAGGACGGACCGGAAGCTGCGGCGGGAGGACGTCCCCCCGGGGGTGCATGTCCTGCCCAATGACGTGCTGAACGCCCCGGAGCTGCCCAAGGTGGAGCGGGCGCGGCTGCTGACGACCGAGGTGGCGAAGAAGCCCTGGCCGGAGCTGGAGGCGGGCTTGAAGGCGGTGCTGTCCGACCCGACCCTCCCCGCCGAGGAGCTGATTCCGCCCCCGAGCGCGGGCGAGGACCTGCCCCGCGACTTCCTGCAACGGCTCCAGGCGCTCTGCATCCACACGCCGCTGTACGGCACGCGCTCGTCGGCCGTGGTGGCGCTGGCGCCGGGGCGCGTCGGGCACTACCTCGCCTCGGACACGCCGCCCTGCCAGGGGCCGTGGAAGGACGTCACGGGGCTGCTGTCGGCGTAACCGGGCCGTGCTCACCCACGATGACGCGGGCCCGCCCATCCATGGAGAGCTTCACCTCCTCCACGGTGGTGAAGCCGGACTCGCGAGCCAGCTCGGCCAGGTGCCGCATCCACGGGTTGTAGGGCATGCCGTTGTCGGAGCAGCACGGCACCACGGCGAAGGGCAGCCGGTGCGCCGCCGCGTACTGGATGATGATGCGGGTGGCGCCGTCCGGGTGCATGCCCACCACCAGCTCCGCCTCGCACGGCTCCTCCAGCGTGAAGATGCGCTGGGCGTAGGTGACGGGCAGATGCTTGTGCCGCAGGTCGAACGTGGTGACGGCGCGGCCCCGCTTCGTCAGCGCCTCGTTGAGCTTCCCCTGCCCGCCCGCCACGTCGAAGACGCGCGGCGCGTGGAAGCGCTCCACCAGGAAGTCCGCGAAGAGGTCGAAACGACGCTTGTCCGCCATGTGCGCCTCCTCTAACCCGCGCCGTGCTGGCGCACACACACGGTGGCCAGCAGCCGCTCGATGACCAGCCGGCCGTTCGCCGACGACTTCAGCGCCAGGTCCGCCTCGGCGCAGGCCACCAGCGCGCCCAAGAGCTCCCGCCGCTCATAACCCGCCGCGGCCTTCATGCTGAACGTGAGCGCCCACGCGTTGGGCAGCTTCCGCTTGCTGCCCTTCAGCTCCGCTTCCAACCGGGGGAAGACGCGCGCCTCCACGTCCTTCGCGGTGCGGGGCGGATTGCCCCCCGCGTAGCGCCACAGCCACTCATGGCTCTCCAGCAGCCCTCGGACGATGGAGGCCACCGCGCCCAGGAGCTGCAACGCGTGCGTCCCCTGCCCCATGGCGTCATTCGCGTAGGACAGCGCTCCACCGAAGTCGCGCTTCTGGAGCGCCTCGGACAGCTCGAAGAACTCCTCCTCGCGCGCGTGGTGGACCAGCGCGGCCACGTCCGCCCGCTCAATCGCGGGCCCCTCCGAGTACGTGGCCAGCTTCTCCAGCTCCGACTGGAGCAGGCGGATGTTCCCGCCGATGCGCTCCTTGAGTTCCTCCAGCGCGCCGGGCCCCAGCTTCTTCTTGAAGGGCGTCAGGAACTCCTTGGCGATGCCGGTCAGGTCCAGGTCCTTGTGGCGCGCCGCCACCTTCCGCTCGACGACGAAGCCCTTGTCGTGGGCCAGCTTCACCAGCGGATTCTTGGCGTCCACGTCGGACGCGGCCAGCACCAGCGCATGGCCCGCCGGCACGCCCTTCTGGATGAGGTCCAGCAGCACCGTGGCGTCCCCCTCCGGCGCGGAGATGCGCTCCTCGCGGCAGAAGGCGGCCGCCTCCTTGAGGAAGGCCACGTCCGCGTCGGCCAGCTCCACGTTGAGCTCGTCCTTCCACTGCTCCACGGACGGCGCCCCGGGAGTGCCCGGGTCCAGTTGCTCCACGCCCCAGCCCGCGCGGGCCGCCAGCGCCAGCAGCCGCCGCGCGCCTTCCTTCCGCTTGCCCGCCTTCCACGCCTCGCGCGCCTTGCCCAGCGCGTCCCCTCGCCCCTTCTTCGGCGCCAGGAACTCCGGGTCTCTGACGAGCACCACCTTGCGGCCGGGAAACAGCGGCAGCGTGGCCAGCTCATGCGCCACCTCCCGCGGGCTGCCCGCGTCCAGCACGGCCAGGTTGAGGCCCATGGCCGCGTCGGGGACCAGCAGCTTCACCAGCTCGTCGGCGCCCTTTCGGACGAGGAACTCCTCGCCCACCAGCAGGTACACCGGGGCGACCTTGCCCCCCTTCACGCTGGCCAGCACGTCATCCAAATCACTGGCGCTCATCGCGACGTCTCCGTGAACAGGTCGATGAGCATCCGCTCCATCTGGAGCCGGGGCGCGCCGTTCCGGGCAATGCCCGCGCGCGCCGCCTCCATCAACGAATGCCGGCGGTGCAGGAGGATGTCAGACGTGCGGCCGGCGACCTGCCGGGCCAGCTCCACCAGGTCGCGGTTGGCCAGCCCCGACTCCAGGCCCGCCTTCACCAGCGCCACGTCGCGCGTCCACAGCGCCAGCAGCTCCAGGGTGCTCTCCGCCTCCTCGCGCGAGCCGCCATGGGCCTCCGCGAAGCGCAGCAGGCCGACGGCGTCCTCGCCGCGCAGGGTCTCGAAGGCGGTGACGATGTCCTTGCGCCGCGACAGCGCCGCCACGTCCAGCGCCATGGCCCGGCCCAGGCTGCCGCCCGCCATGACGGCCGCGAGCTTGGCCGTCTCCGCGTCCAGCTTCCGCGCCTCGGCCACGCGCTGGGCCACCAGGTCCACCGGCAGCGGGCCGAAGTGCACCTTGCCGCACCGGCTGCGGATGGTGGGCAGCAGCCGGTCCATGGCGCTGGCCACCAGGATGAGGGTGGTGTCCGAGGGCGGCTCCTCCAGCGTCTTGAGGAACGCGTTCTGCGCCTGCACGTTCATCGTCTGGGCGGAGACGATGAGCGCCACCTTGCGGCGCGACTCCAGGCCACGCAGGGCGATGCGCTCCTGGAGCTGGCGCACCTGCTCCACGCGCAGCTCCCGGCTGGGCGTCCCGGTGAAGTCGGACCGGCCCGCCAGCCCTCGGGACACCCGCTCATCGTCCGGCATCACCCAGGTGACGTCCGGGTGGAGGCCCCGCGCCACCCGCTGGCAGCTCTCACAGGCGCCGCAGCCCACGTCTGGCTGCTCGGGGCACGTGAGGGCCTGGGCCAGCCCGACGGCCGCCAGCTCCTTGCCCACCCCCTCCGGCCCGGCGAAGAGGTACGCGTGGTGGACCGCGCCGCTGCGCAAGGCCGCCTGGAGGGCGTCCACCGCGCGAGGCTGTCCCAGTACCGTTGCGAGCGTCATGGCGCGTGTATCCCCGCTCGCGCGGCACGCGTCAACGGCCGCCTTGACCCCCGTGGAGATGGCGGGAGACATTCCACCCGCCTTGCTGCCCTTCCTTCAGAGCAACCTGTCCCTGGCCGTGGGTGCGCTGCTCGTCGTCGTGCTGATGGGGGTGCGCGCCGCCTCCCATGACGCCGACCTGCGGCAGGACTTGAAGAGCGCCGTCCGGCTCCTCATCGCGTTCATCGTGCTCCGGCTGGCCACGTGGGCCCTGCCCGCGACGGCGCCGGAGGGAATGAAGAAGGCGCTCCAGGTCGGCTGGATGCTGATGTTCACCTTTGGTGGCATCCGCGCCAGCGTGGCCCTGGCGCTGAAGCTGATCCGGCTGCGCGCGCCAGCGGTGGGCACGCCGAAAATCCTGCGCAACGTCATCGACTTCACGCTGTACCCACTGGCGGTGCTGCCGCTGCTGCGCACCGAGTTCAACGTGGACCTGGCGGGCCTGGTGGCCACGTCCGCGGTGCTGTCGGTGGTCATCGGTCTGGCGCTCCAGGAGACGCTGGGCAACCTCTTCGCGGGCCTGTCCCTGCAGTTGGACCGCCCCTTCGAGGTCGGCCACTTCATCCGAATTGGCACGCACGCCGGGCGCGTGGTCTTCATCGGCTGGCGCTCCATCCGCCTGTCCAACTTCCGCCGCGAGGTCATCACGCTGCCCAACAGCATGGTGGCCAAGGAGCTGGTCCTCAACTTCACCCAGGACCTGGACCCCGTCGGCATCGACGTGGAGTTCCGCCTGTCACGGGACGCCCCGCCCAACCAGGTCAAGCACGCGCTGCTGGAGACGATGCGGGAGACGCCCCTCATCCTCCCGGAGCCGCCCCCCATCACGCGGACGCTGGGCTACGAGGACTCCGCCATTCGCTACATGGTGCGCTTCTTCATCGCCGAGTACGGTCAGTCCGACGCGGTGAAGGAGGACCTCCACTCCCGCCTGTGGTACCGGCTGCGCCGGGAGAACATCGAGATTCCCTACGCCCAGCGCACCGTCCACGTGCGGCAGGAGTCGGCGCGCACGGAGCTGTCCGAGGACACCATCCGCGGCCTCCTGGGCGCGGTGGACCTCTTCCAGACGCTGGACACGGAGGAGCTGGACCGGCTGCGCCAGGAGTCGCTGGTGCGCCGCTTCGGTGCCGGCGAGCGCATCATCCAGGAGGGCGACGAGGGCCGGACCTTCTACGTGCTCGCCTCCGGCGAGGTGAGCGTGCGCACGGGGAAGTCCCAGTCGGAAGTCACGCGCCTGGGCCGAGGCAGCTACTTTGGAGAGATGTGCCTGCTGACGGGAGAGCGGCGGTCGGCCACGGTGGTGGCGGTGGAGGACTCGTTGCTCCTCGAAATAGACCGGCCCACCTTCGCCCGCCTCTTCGAGGAGTCCCCCGGACTGGCCCGGCAGCTCTCCTCCATGCTCGCCCAGCGGCGGACCCAGCTTCGGGCCGTGGCCGAAGCGCGAGGAGCGAGCCACGACGCCATCCCCGCCGAGGTCGGCCGTATACTCGGGCGGCTGCGCCAGATATTCGGGCTCAACGCCACACACGAGTAGGCTGGACGCAGCGGGGGGATGCCGTGACAGAGCTCGGTGATCCGGTTCCAAAGCTGGGGCAGGTTAGACCCGCCTCATCCTGTGCTGATTTGAACTGCTGGAAGCGGTACTTTGCAGGGCTACTGTCATGACGGAAGACGTTGAAGGGCTGTCGGAGTCACCAGACATCGCGGTGGTGGGGATGGCCGCGCGACTGCCTGGGGCGCGGGATGTGGACACGTTCTGGCGCCGCGTGCGCGACGGCGTCGAGTCCGTCACGCGGTTCAGTGACGCGCAGCTCCTGAGCGCGGGCGTGGACCCGGCGCTGCTCCAGGACCCGAACTACGTGAAGTCGGGCATGGTGTACGAGGGCCTGGAGGACTTCGACGCGGGCTTCTTTGGCTTCAGCGCGCGCGAGGCGTCCCTCATGGACCCGCAGCACCGCCACTTCCTGGAGGTGTGCTGGGAAGCGCTGGAGCACAGCGGCCACCCGCCGGAGCGCTTCAAGGGGCCCGTGGGCGTGTTCGGCGGCTCGGGCATGAACGCGTACATGCCCTACAACCTCTTCACCAACCCGCAGTTGATGGAGCAGGTGGGCCTGTTCCTGGTGCGGCACACGGGCAACGACAAGGACTTCCTTACCACGCGCGTGTCGTACTGCCTGGACCTGCGCGGGCCCAGCCTCAACGTGCAGACGGCGTGCTCCACGTCGCTCGTCGCCATCCACTCCGCCTGCCAGAGCCTGCTTGCGCGCGAGTGCGACCTGGCGCTGGCGGGCGGCGTCACGCTGGAGCTGCCTCACTACCGCGGCTACCTGTACCAGGAGGGAGAGATCCTCTCACCGGACGGGCACTGCCGCGCGTTCGACCACCGCTCGCAGGGCACGCTCTTCGGCAGCGGCGCGGGCATCGTCGTGCTGCGCCGGCTGGAGGACGCGCTGGCGGATGGGGACACCATCTACGCGGTGGTGAAGGGCAGCGCGGTGAACAACGACGGCGCGCGCAAGGTGGGCTACCTGGCGCCGTCCGTGGACGGGCAGGCGGACGCCGTCGTGGAGGCGCTCAACGTCTCCGGCATCAGCGCCGACTCCATCGACTACATCGAGTGCCACGGCACCGGCACGCCGGTGGGCGACCCGATTGAAATCACCGCCCTCACCCAGGCCTTCCGCACGCAGACGCAGAAGAGCGGGTTCTGCCGCATCGGCTCGGTGAAGACGAACATCGGACACCTGGACACGGCCGCGGGCGTGGCCAGCTTCGTCAAGGTCGTCCAGATGCTGCGCCACAAGCAGATGGCGCCCACGCTGCACTTCGAGAAGCCCAACCCTCAAATCGACTTCGCGCGCTCGCCCTTCAGCGTGAACGCCACGCTGCGCGACTGGGCCCCGGCCAAGGGCCGTCCGCGCCGGGCGGCGGTGAACTCGCTGGGCGTGGGCGGCACCAACGCGCACGTCATCCTGGAGGAGGCGCCCGCGCAGCCGCGGACGTCCGCCGCGCGCCCCTTCGAGACGCTGTGGCTGTCCGCGCGCACCCCCGCCGCCCTGGAGCGCGCCGCCCAGCGGCTGGCCACTCGGCTGGGTGAAGCCGACGCGCCGAACCTCGGTGACATCTCCTTCACCCTGCTCGCGGGCCGCCGCCGCTTCGCGCACCGGCGCGCCGTGGTGGCGTCGTCGCGCGAGGAGGCCGTGCGCCTGCTGTCGCAGCCGGAGGCCGCGCGGACGGCCCAGGCCCAGACGGAGGCGGAGGGCCGCTCCGTCGTCTTCCTCTTCCCGGGCGGCGGCGCGCAGTACCCGGGCATGGCGAAGGGCCTCTACGAGCAGGAGCCCGTGTTCCGCCGCGCGCTGGATGAGTGCCTGTCGCTGCTCGAACAGCACCAGTCGCTGAAGCTGCGTCCCCTGCTCTTCCCGGAGGCCGGCGCCGAGCAGGAGGCCCGCGCCCGGCTGGAGCAGGCCACGTACGCGCTGCCGGCGCTGCTGTCCGTGGAGCTGTCGCTCGCCGCGCTGTGGAAGGCGCGGGGGCTGACGCCGCAGGCCTGCATGGGCCACAGCATGGGCGAGTACGCCTGCGCCCAGCTCAACGGCGTGTTCTCGGTGAAGGACGCGCTGGGCATCGTCGCCTGCCGTGGCCGCCTCTTCGACCAGCTCCCCGCGGGCGCGATGCTCAGCGTGGAGCTGCCCGAGGCGGAGCTGAAGCCGCTCTTGGGCGAGGGCCTGGACCTGGGCGCGCACAACGCGCCGGGGCTGTGCCTGGTCTCCGGAGAAGTGGCCGCCATCGAGGCGCTGGAGGCCCAGCTCAAGGCGCGCGAGGTGGAGGCGCGGCGGCTGCACATCCGCGTGGCCGCGCACTCGCGCATGCTGGAGCCCATCCTCGCGCCCTTCCGTGAGTTCCTGGGCACGGTGCGCTTCTCCAAGCCCACCGGCCCATGGATCTCCAACGTCACCGGGGCGTGGGTGACGCCGGAGGAGGCCACCTCGCCCGACTACTGGGTGCGGCACCTGCGCCAGCCGGTGCGCTTCGCCGAGGGCGCGGGCGTGCTCCTGGCGGACAAGGCGCGCGTCTACCTGGAGGTCGGCCCCGGCCAGACGCTGACGCAGCTCCTGCGCGCCCAGGTGGAGAAGCCGAAGGCCGAGCAGCTGGTGCCGTCGCTGCGGCACCCCAACGACACCGTGGCGGACCTGGCGTTCTTCCAGCTCGCGCTCGGCCGCCTCTGGGCCGCGGGCGTGGACCTGGACGCCGCGGCGCTCTTCGACGGCCAGCAGCGGCGCCGCGTGGCGCTGCCCACGTATGCCTTCGAGCGCGAGCGCCACTGGGTGGAGCCGGGCAGCGGCACCTTCATGGCGCGGCGCGAGGGTGAGCGCCCGCTGGTGCGTGAAGAGAACGTGTCGCGCTGGGGCTACGCGCCGCGCTTCCGCGAGCAGGCCGGCGCGGCGCCCGAGGCTCCGGCGGAGAACGAGCGCTGGCTCCTCGTGGGCGAGCAGCACCTGCTCATCAGCGAGCTGGCGCGCGAGCTGGCGGCGCGCGGCGCCCAGGTGCTGCGCGCGCTGCCGGGCGACGCCTTCGGCCGCGTGGACGAAGGGCACTTCAACCTGCGGTTCGATGCGCGCGAGGACTGGGAGGCGCTCTGGGACGCGCTGGGCGCCGAGGGGCGCGTGCCGCCTCGCATCGTGGACGTCACCGTCCGGGACCTGGTCCCGCTCGACTGGGAACGCGCGGTGTCGCGCAACTTCCTGACGCCGCTGGCGCTGATGCAGTCCCTGACCGCTGAATCGCTGCCCCCGGACCTGCGCTACATGCGGGTGACCCAGGAGGCCCTGCCCGCCGAAGGGCACGCCATGTGCCCCGAGCAGGCGCTCAGCTTCGGCCCGCTGCTCGTGGGGCCCAAGGAGCTCCCCGAGCTCAAGGCCCGCGTGGTGGACCTGCAACTGGTGGTCAACGTGATGGGCCAGGCGCGGGAGCTCGCGGACGAGCTGCTGCGCCCGGACGTCGACGCGCCCGTCGCGCTGCGCGGTCGACGCCGACTGGTGCAGGTGATGGAGCGGACGGCGCTGGACGAGGGCCCGACGCCGCTGCGTGAGCAGGGCGTCTACCTCATCACCGGCGGCCTGGGCGGCATCGGCCGCACGCTCGCCGAGCTCTTCGCGCGCAAGGTGAAGGCCCGGCTCGCGCTGGTGTCCCGGTCGGCGGCCAGTGCGTCGCACGCGGAGCTTCAGCGCACGCTGGAGAGCCTCGGCGCGCAGGTGCTGCTGCTCAAGGCGGACATCACCGACGCCGGCCAGCTGCGCGCGGCCATCGCCCAGACGCGGGAGCGCTTCGGCGCCTTGCATGGCGTGGTGCACGCGGCGGGCACGCTCGAGGACGGGCCGCTGGAGGCGAAGACGCGCGACTCGGCCCTGCGGGTGCTCGCGCCCAAGGCGCTGGGGGCGCTCGCGCTGGAAGAGGTGCTGCAAGGCGCGGCCCTGGACTTCTTCGTCAGCTTCGCGTCGACGAGCGCGTGGCTCGGGCCCCCGGGACAGGTGGACTACGTCGCCGCCAACGCGTACCTGATTGCCCAGGCCTCGCGGCTGAAGGCCCTGGGCGTCGCGAAGCGCGCGCTCGCGCTGGGCTGGGGCGTCTGGCAGGAGGTCGGCATGGCCGCGGCGCAGCTCGCGCCGCAGTTGCCGCCCGGCGAGTCCGTCAGTCACCCGCTGCTCCAGCGGCGCGTGGAGGCGCCCGAAGGACACCACGTCTACCGCGCCATCTACGACGCGAAGGCCCACTGGGTGCTGGACGAGCACCGCATGCGCGGCGGAGGCCCCGTCCTCCCTGGCACGGCCTACGTCGAGCTGGCCCGCGCCGCCTGGACCCTGGCGCGTCCTGGCGAGCCGCTGGAGCTGTCTCAGCTCTCGCTGGTGTCGCCGCTGGACGTTCCGGACGGAGAGGTGCGGGAAGTGGAGATCGGGCTGGCGCCGGAGGGCGACGGCTTCACCTTCCGCGTGCGCAGCCGCGCGGCCGGCAACGCGTGGACAGAGCACGCCACCGCGCGGCTCCACCAGGCCACGGGCCAGCGCCCCGCCGCGCTGGACGTGTCCGCGGCGAAGGCTCGCTGCGGTGAGCGGCCGTTGACCTTCGGCGAGGGCGAGCAGACCCTGCCGCAGGACGCGCTCATCGCGTTCGGTCCGCGCTGGAAGGTGCTGCGCGGCGCGGGCTTCGGCGCGGCCGAGGCCCTGGGCCGGCTGGAGCTGCCCGGCGCCTACCGCGAGGACCTGTCGACGTACGGGATTCCGCCGGGGCTGCTGGACATCGCCTCCGGCTTCGCCTTCTCCCTGCTCCCCGACGCGGGACAGCCGGGGAAGCTGCACGTGCCCGTCTCCTACCGGCAGCTCCAGGTCTGGGGGCCCTGGCCCGAGGTGGCGCTGAGCCACGTCCGCGTGCGCCAGGATGAAGGCCGCGGCGCGCTGCTCGACGTCACGCTCAGCGACGCGGACGGGAAGGTCTTCTGCGCCATCGAGGGCTACTTCGTCGCGTCCGTCGAGGCGCGGCGCTTCGGCCGCTCGCCGCAGAAGAAGGGCTCACTGCTGGAGAGCTGGCTGCCCCTGGGCATCAAGCCGGCGGAAGGTCAGGACGCCTTCCTGCGCGCGCTGGCCCTCGAGGACACGCCCGCGCTCTTCGTCAGCTCCATGGACCTGCACGCCCTCGCGGCCCGCATGCGCCCGAAGCAGGAGGCGAAGCCCGCGGCGGCCGTGGCCACGGCCCAGGCAGGCGCGCCATCCGGTGTGGCGGCGGTGGACGCCCCACGCGATGACGTGGAGCGCAAGCTGGCGGAGCTGTGGCAGCAGTTGCTCGGCGCGCCGAAGGTGGGGCTCAAGGACAACTTCTTCGAGCTGGGCGGACACTCGCTCATCGCGGTGCGCCTGTTCGCGCGCATCAAGAAGACGCTGGGCGCGGACCTGACGCTGGCCACCCTGTTCGAGGCCCCCACGCTGGAGCAGTGCGCCGCGCTGGTGCGTGAGGCCGCCGGGATTCCCTTCACGCCGGACGCCGCTCCGGGTGACGCGGCGTCAGCCGCGCAGGCCCCGGGCGTCAAGGCGGCGCCGAGGAGCTGGTCTCCGCTGGTCACCATCCAGAAGGGCGGCAAGGACCTGCCCTTCTTCTGCGTGCACGGCGCGGGCGGCAACGTCCTCAACTTCCGCGAGCTGGCGCAGACGCTCGGCAAGGAGCAGCCCTTCTACGGGCTCCAGGCGCGCGGCGTGGACGGCAAGCTGCCTCCGGCCGACAGCATCGAGGAGATGGCGTCCATCTACCTGGAGGGCATCCGCCAGGTGCAGCCCCACGGGCCCTACCTGCTCGGCGGCTACTCCGGCGGCGGCGTGGTCGCCTACGAAATGGCGCAGCGGCTGCACGCGCTGGGCGAGCCGGTGGCGCTGCTCGCGTTCCTGGACACCTTCCACCCGTCCACCCAGGAGCGGCGCCAGTCCCTCCATGAGCGCCTGCGAGAGCTGCGCCGGGAGGGCGCGGCCCGCTATGTCAGCCGGAAGCTGCGCACCAAGGTGGAGCGCGACGGCACCCGGCTGGTGAGCCAGCTCAAGCTGCGCTGGTACGAGCAGCGAGGCGAAGCGCTGCCCATCGAGCTGCGCAACCTCCAGCTCACCGAGCGCTTCCAGGCCCTGGCCAGCCGCTACGTCCCCAGCCCCTATGCCGGCCCCGTGACGCTGTTCCGCGCGCAGGAGATTCACGCCATCTACGCCCACATGGGGACCAGCCTCGGCTGGGAACCCCTGGTGCCTGCGCTGAACATCCGCGAGGTGCCGGGCGACCATGACAGCCTGGTGCGCGAGCCCAACGTCCACGTCCTGGGGCGGCTGCTCCGCGAGGCCCTGGACACCGCACAGCGCGGCGCGCGTGACGAGGCGCGCCGGGTGGGAACGAAGTGAGAGCGGTGCGCTTCAAAGTGAACCAGCGCTTCCCGCTGGTCACCATCGGCGTGCTGGCGGTGGGAATCCTCATGCTGGGACTGTCTCGAGACGACGCGGAGCTCCCGTTCCCGTACACGGGCGCGCCGCTGTCGACGCAGGCGCGGGCGGAGCTGGCCTCGGAGGGCTGGACGGTGACGGGCCCTGATGAACCGCCAGGGCTCGTGGCGCTGACGCGGCCTCCCGCCGCGGGTGAGACGCGGTGGCTGGTCTACTTCGGTGGCAACACGCCGGGGTACCTCGCGGAGGCGAAGTCCGTCCTGCTCGCGCTGGATGAAAGCCGCGGGCTCGGGCTTGCCGCCATCGCGCCTCCCGGGTTCGACGGCTCGCCAGGCAAGCCCTCCCCCGAAGCACTCCGTGACAGCGCCGCGAGCGCCATGCGCTGGCTGACGGAGACGCATCCTGCCGCGGCGGAGGGCCTCCACCTCGTGGGCTTCTCCATGGGGACCATGTCGGCGCTCGCGGCGGCCCACGCGCTTCATGCGCGGGACACGCCCGCTCGGAGGCTGGTGCTGTTCGCGCCGTTCCATGTGATGAAGGTGGGGCGCACGGGGCTCATGGGCAGCCTCATCGGGCGGCACCGGTATGACAACCAGCCGCTGCTGCAACCCGAGCGACTCCCGCCCGCGCTCGTGCTGCATGGAGGCGCCGACAGCGCGCTGCCTCCCGTCCAGGGCGAGCGCGTCAGCCGCGGGCTTCGCGTCCCCCTCAAGACGTACCCTGGTATCGGGCACGCCGACCTTTTGAAGCATTTCCCCGCGCTCGCGGATGCCCGGCAAGGCCTGGGCTTGTGAGCGGGGGACACCCGAATCGCAGCACCCCAGGAGGTACTGAATGAGCCCGGCTCCGGAGTCGCCCAGTTGTTTCATCATCGGCGAGGGCACCCTCGTCGTCCCCTGCGCGCAGGCGCTCACCGAGCGCGGCGTCCGGATTCTCGGGCTCGTCACGCGCGAGCCCGCGCTCCAGCAGTGGGCGGAGGCGCAGGGTGTCCCGCACGTGCCGCCCGGCGAGCAGGTGCTGCACTTCCTGTCCCAGGCGCCCTTCGACTGGCTCTTCAGCATCGTCAACCTGAGCATGGTGAAGGACGAAGTCCTGCGCCTGCCCCGGCGCATGGCCATCAACTTCCATGACGGCCCGCTGCCCCGCTACGCCGGCCTCAACGTCACCTCGTGGGCGCTGCTGAACCGCGAGCCCCAGCACGGCGTCACCTGGCACGAGATGACGACGGGCGCGGACAAGGGCCGCATCCTCAAGCAGCGCCTCTTCGACATCGCCCCCGGCGAGACGGCCTTCAGCCTCAACGCCCGCTGCTACACGCTGGGCATGGAGACCTTCGCGGAGCTCGCGGAGGAGCTGGTCGCGGGCACGTCCGAAGCGAGGGCGCAGGACTTCGCGCAGCGCAGCTACTTCGGCCTCGCGCGGCGCCCGGAGGCCGCGGGCGTGCTCGACCTCCACGGTGACGTGGACGTGGCGCACGCGCTGGTGTCGGCGCTCGACTACGGCGGCTACCCCAACCCGCTGTCCTTCGCGAAGGTGTGGCTGGGCAACGGGCCCATCGCGCTCTCCGAGGCCCGCCGCGCCGAGCCGGCCTCCGAGGCAGCCCCGGGCACGGTGCTCGACATCGAGGGTGACGCGCTGACAGTGGCGCTCCAAGGAGGAGACCTCACGCTGAAGGGCCCCAAGGGCCTGTGCGGCGCGCCGCTGTCGTGGGCCGACGTGCTCGGGGCGCGCATGCTCGCCAGGGGTGACGTCCTGCCCGCGACCTCGCCGGAGCTGCGCGCCCGGCTGACCGAGGTGGGCACGCAGGCGGGCAAGGCGGAGGCGTTCTTCCTCCGTCGCCTGGAGACGCTCGCGCCACCGGACCTGTCCTTCCTGGGCGGCAGCTCCAAGGACGTGGGGACGCACACGCTGAAGTTCGAGGCCAGTGACCTTGCCCCGGGCTGGGTCACGGACCTGCCTCCCGAGGAGCGGCTGCTCTTCACCGCCGTGGCCTTCCTGGCGCGCCTGTCTCCCGAGCCCCGCTTCGACGTCGGCTACGCGGATGCGTCCACGCGCGCCCGCATCGAAGGCGTGGAGGGCTTCTTCGCCTCGCAGCTCCCGCTGCGCATCGAGCTGCCGATGAAGGACGCGCCGGAGCAGGCCGCGGGCGCCTTCCGCAAGGCGCTGACGCAGCTGCGCGACAAGGGCGTGCTCGCCCGGGACGTCCTGGGTCGCTCCGCCCAGCTCTCCAACCTCCAGCGCCACGCGGGTGAGGTGGCGTATCCCGTCGCGCTGCGCCTCGGCGCGACGAACCCCAGCGTGGGGGGCGCGGCGCTCGTCGTTGACGTGGACGCCCAGGGCCGCCACGCCCACCTGCACTTCGACGCCACGCGCGTGGACCAGGCCCGCGTGGACGACGTGGCGCGGCAGCTCACCGCGTTCCTCGCCTCGCTCCGAGACGCGCCGGGCAAGGCGGTGGGCGAGCATGACCTGCTGGGCGCGGAGGAGCGCCAGCTGCTGGCCCGCTGGAACGACACGCGGCGGGACTTCCCCCGCGACGCCACCCTGGCCTCGCTCTTCCAGGCCCAGGCGCGGCGCACGCCGGACGACACCGCCCTCATCTGCCGGGGCGCCTCGCTGACGTACCGAGAGCTGGACGCGCGCGCCGAGGTGCTCGCGCGGCACCTGCGCGGCGCGGGCGTGGGCCGCGACGTGCGCGTGGGCATCTTCATGGAGCGCTCGCTGGAGATGATGGTGGGCGTGCTGGCCACGCACAAAGCGGGCGGCTGCTACGTGCCGTTGGACCCGGCCTATCCCCCGGAGCGCATCGCCTTCATGGTGGAGGACGCGGGCTGCCACCTGGTGCTCACCCAGGAGCGGCTGCTGCCGGGCGTGCCGTCCGCGGCGAAGGCCGTGCTCGCGGTGGACCAGCAGTGGGAGCGCATCGCCGCCGCGCCGGAGGCCCAGACGCCGCCGGCCACGCCGGACAGCCTGGCCTACGTCATCTACACCTCCGGCAGCACGGGCAAGCCCAAGGGGGTGATGATTGAGCACCGCAACGTCGTGAACTTCGGCGTCGGCATGGACGAGCGCCTGGGCACCGAGCGCGGCACCTGGCTGGCGGTGACGAGCCTCAACTTCGACATCTCCGTGCTGGAGCTGCTCTGGACACTCACCCGCGGCTTCACGGTGGTGCTGCACGCGGAGCGGCACGACGCGGCGCAGGCCGGCAAGCACGCCTCGCGTGCCATGGCGTTCAGCCTCTTCTACTTCTCCAGCGACGAAGGCGAGCGCCCGGAGGGCCGCTACGACTTGCTCATGGAGAGCGCGCGCTTCGCGGATACGAACGGCTTCTGCGCCGTGTGGACGCCGGAGCGGCACTTCCACGCGTTCGGCGGGCTCTTCCCCAACCCGGCCGTGACGTCGGCCGCGCTGGCGGCGGTGACGCGCAACGTGCAACTCCGCGCGGGCAGCCTCGTGTCGCCGCTGCACCCCACGCTGCGCATCGCCGAGGACTGGTCCGTGGTGGACAACATCTCCCACGGCCGCGTGGGCATTTCGTTCGCCGCGGGCTGGCAGCCCAACGACTTCGCGCTGCGTCCGGAGACCTTCCCGGACCGCAAGCGAATCATGTTCCAGCAGATTGAGGACGTGCGCCGGCTGTGGCGCGGCGAGGCGCTGGAGACGAAGAGCGGCACGGGCCACACCGTGAAGCTGCGCACCCTGCCCCGCCCGGTGCAGAAGGAGCTGCCCATCTGGGTCACCACCGCGGGCAACCCGGAGACGTTCGAGGAAGCGGCGCGCGCGGGCTGCCACGTCCTCACCCACCTGCTGGGCCAGTCGGTGGAAGAGGTGGCGCAGAAGATTGCCCTCTACCGGGAGACGTGGACCAAGGCCGGCCACCCTGGCAAGGGCACCGTGTCGCTGATGCTGCACACCTTCGTCGGTGACTCCGAGGCCTCCGTGAAGGAGGTCGTCCGCGAGCCGATGAAGTCGTACCTCAAGTCGTCAGTGGGCCTCATCAAGGAGGCGGCCTGGAGCTTCCCCGCCTTCAAGGCGCAGACGACGCTGGCCAACGGCAACTTCGGCACCGACCACCTGTCCGCCGAGGAGCTGGACGCGCTGCTCGACTTCTCCTTCGAGCGGTACTTCCAGTCGTCGGGCCTGTTCGGCGGCGTGGACGCGTGCGTCGCGCTCGTGGACCGGCTCAAGGGCCTGGACGTGGACGAGATTGCCTGCCTCGTGGACTTCGGTGTGCCCACGGAGCTGGTGATGAAGCACCTGCCGCTGCTGGCCGAGGTGCGCCAGCGCGCCAACGCCGGCGTGGGCCAGCCGGGCGCCGAGCCCGAGCTCGACGGCTCCATCCCCGCGCTGTTGGAGCGCCACGCCGTGACGCACCTCCAGTGCACGCCGTCCCAGGCGAGCATGCTGCTGGCCGAGGACCGCTCGCGCGAGGGCCTCAAGCGGCTGAAGAAGATGATGGTGGGCGGCGAGGCCTTCCCCGTCCCGCTGGCGCGCCAGCTCTCCGAGACGGTGTCCGGCGACGTCATCAACATGTACGGCCCCACCGAGACGACCATCTGGTCCTCCACCCACCCGGTGAAGGACGTGGGCGAAGGCGTCCCCATCGGCACGCCCATCGCGAACACGCAGCTCTACATCCTGGACGCGCAGCAGCGTCCGCTGCCCATTGGCGCGGCCGGTGAGCTGTACATCGGCGGCGCGGGCGTGGTGCGGGGCTATCACCACCGTCCGGAGCTGGACCGCGAGCGCTTCGTGCCGGACCCGTTCTCCTCCCAGCCGGGCGCGCGGATGTACCGCACCGGCGATGCCGCGCGGTGGCGGCAGGACGGACTGGTGGAGTTCATCGGCCGCCTGGACCACCAGGTGAAGGTGCGCGGCTTCCGCATCGAGCTGGGCGAAATCGAGTCCCGGCTGGGTGAACACCCGGCGGTACGGGAGACGGTCGTCATCGTCCGCGAGGACATTCCGGGCGACAAGCGGCTGGTGGCCTACCTCATCGCGAAGCCGGGTGAGCCGCCCGCGGCGGACGCGCTGCGCGAGTTCCTGCGCACGCGCCTGCCCGAGTACATGGTGCCGCAAGCCTTCGTGACGCTGAGCACCTTCCCGCAGACGCCAAACAAGAAGGTGGACCGCAAGGCCCTGCCGCCCCCGGAGCAGGCGCAGGCGCGCGGGGAGCTGGTCCGGCCGGAAGGCGAGACGGAGGCGCTCATCGCCAGCATCTGGCAGGACGTGCTCAAGCTCGACAAGGTCGGCGTGGAGGACAAGTTCGTCGACCTGGGCGGCCACTCGCTGCTGATGGTGCAGGTGCTGGAGAAGCTCAAGGCCCAGGTGGAGAAGCCCCTCACGCTGGTGGACCTCTTCCGCTACCCCACCATCCGCGCCCTCTCCGGGTTCCTGTCGGGCGACAGCGGCGAGGAAGAGGCGCTCAAGGAAGTCGCGGCGCGCGGTGAGGCCCGGGCCGCGGCTCGCCGGGCGATGCAGCAGCGCCGCCGCCGGTAGACGTCCATTGCCGCAAGAGCCGCACTCCATGAATAGTCTGCAATTAAAGGCAGGCCGTTTCCACGATTCCTGGAGTGCCTCATGCGTTTCAAAGCCTTGCTGTGTACCGCGCTCTGCGCCGCCCCTGCCCTCGCCGCCAACGAGTCCGTCCAGGTCTGGTTGACGACGACGTCGGGGAGCGCGCTGGTGAAGCGGCTCCACGCCGAGCCGAACCAGACCTTCGGCCCCGACACCGGGGCGGCGACAGCCATCGACGTCAAACCCGGCGCTCAGCTATCAAACCATTGACGGGTTTGGTGGCGCGCTCACGGATGCGTCGGCGTGGCTCATCTTCAACTCGCCCCATCGCAACGCCATCATGAATGACCTGTTCCGCGTGAGCGCTGGCACGGGACAGAGCATGTTGCGCCTGCCGATGGGCTCATCGGACTTCGCGCGCAACCATTACACCTACGACGACACGTGCTGTGACTTGAATGACTTCTCCGTCGCGCACGACGCGCCGTACATCATCCCGCTTCTTCAGCAGGCGCGGCGGCTCAACCCACTTCGCGGCCCACCACTTGCGCCCGGCGATGAACACGGCGGGCTTCGGCGCGGTGAAGATCATCGCGTGGGACCACAACTGGTACGACCATGGCGGTCCCGCCGGCTATCCGCTCGAGGTCATGCGCTTCAACAACGGTCAGGCCCAGTCCGCCGTCGCGGGCGTCGCCTACCACTGCTACGAGAGCCCCGACGGCAGCTACAGCGTCCAGAGCACCTTCCAGAACGCCTATCCCAACAAGGAGGTCCACTTCACGGAGTGCACTGGCGGCGCCTGGTCGACGAATGCCGCGGGGAACCTGGAGTGGGCGCTCCAGAACAACCTCTTCGACCCTTTGCGCCACCACGCGCGCAGCTCGCTGTACTGGAACCTCGCGTTGGACCCGAGCCATGGTCCTCGCGTGGGTGGCTGCCCGGACTGCCGGGGCATGCTCACCGTGAACAACGGCGCGGGCACCTATACGCGCAACGAGGAGTTCTACGCCTGGGGGCACCTGGCCAAGGTGGTGCGCGGCGGCGCGGTGCGCATTGGCGCCACGACGCTGGGCAACAACGAGCTCGAAACGGTGGCCTTTCGCAACCCGGACGGCTCGCTGGCGCTGATTGCGCTCAACTCCAATGATGGTGCCTCGCGGACCTTCAAGGTGCGGTGGGGGGCCAGTCCTTCACATACGGTCAAGTCCCGAATCCTGTGTAGTTGGTTCGGAGGGGGTTCGGGGGAGGAAGGCTCCTCGGCGGCGTCATGCAGCGGAAGTGTCAGGGGTTGATTTCAGCAGAGACATGTCAAGGTAGCGACGGTCATCCCAGACACCGGTGACTTCAAGTGCGACGGCGATGATGAGGCGCACGGCTCCAGCAGTGGGTCTGGGCGAACAACGACTGCCAGCCGTTCCGGCTGGAGCCGATGTAGCGCCAGTCATCCGCTGGCCCCCCGCGCGGCCAGAACGTCCAGGTCCTGCGCAAGCCCTTGCTGATGACTCACGCCTGTCCAAGCGTCTCCATCAAATACGCCTTGAGCGCCTGGACACGCGGCGGCACGGGCTTGCCGGGCCGGGAGACGAGGAAGAGCGGCGCGTCGCGGAGGGCCACCTCCGGCAGGACGCGCACCAGCGCCCCCACTGCCACGTCCCGCGCCGCGAGAAAGGTGGGCAGCAAGGCCACGCCCCCTCCCGCCCGCGCCACGTCCAGCAGGAAGCCAAAGTCGGAACACGCCAGGGAGGCGGCGCGAGGCGGCTGCCCTGACCCCGTCCAGAACGGGCGCTTGCCCCTGGGCGGAGCGGGCCACAGGCCCTCATGGCGCGCGAGCTCCGTCGGTGACGCCGGCTGCCCCCTGCGCTCCAGATAGCGAGGCGCCGCGAAGAAACCCGCCTCCAGGTCCATCACCTTTCGCGCGACGAAGGTCCCCGAGCCGGGCCTGCCTACCCGCAGGGCCAGGTCCATGCCCTCCCCCAGCAGATCCACCACGTCGTACGTCAGCACCACGCGCACCCGCACCGACGGGAAGCGAAGCCGGAACCCGGCCAGGACGGGCGCCAGCAGCGCGCGCCCCACGTCCGGCGGCGCGGTGAGGGTGACTTCTCCGCTGGGAGCGCCAGGCCCCTGGGGCGTCCGTGCCACCACGTCCCTGAGCCCCGAGAGCAGCGGCGCCACCTGGCTCAACAAGGACTGCCCCTCCGGCGTCAGCCGCACCATGCGCGTCGTCCGTGAAAGCAATGCCGCGCCGAAGCTGGTCTCCAGCGCCCGCAGCGCGCGGCTGACCTTCGACTTGTCGAGCCCCAACCGCACGGCCGCCTTCGTGAAGCTCTGCGTCTCCGCGACGGCCTGGAAGATGGCGAGGTGGTTCAGGTCCATTGTTGCGCTTCTACAACAGTGTTTTGGATATCCGCTGGATTGTTGTCCATCCCACTCCCGAGCACTGTGTCCGGAGAGCCTTCCGCTCATAGGCGCGACTGGCGCCCTCCTCCCACGAGACGACGATGACGCAACCCGGATTGAAGTGGCTGTGGCTGTTCTCCCTGCTGGTCGCGGGCTGCGGCACCGCGCGCACCAGCGCATTCCCCCTGGAGGCCACGCCGGGACCTGCGCCCGTGCTCACCCTCGTCTGGGTCGGCAGGGGCGAAGCGGAGCGACTGGAAGACGGAGCGTGGAAGCGGGTTCCCCAGTTCGACTACGACTTCACCGTCGAACAGCGCCGCTACGCCCACCACTGGGAGTCGGTGAAGAGCCTACGCCGCCGCCACCCGGACTACGACGGCAGCGCGGGCCCTCGCGAGCAGACGATGTTCTTCCGGCTGGAGTTCACCACTCCGGGAGGAGACGGCCGCGTCGCCAGCACCGTCCGCTCGTCCCTGGGAGAAGGCACGGGTCACACCGACATTGAGTTCCGGCGAGCCGTCCTGGAGCTGCGTCCAGACCTCAGCCGCTTCGCGCCCTTCGACCGCTATCGCATTACACAGACGTATGCCTATGAGCGCGGCGCGCTGGAAGAGACTGTCATGCTGCTGGATGGCGAGAAGCCCTGGGTGCGGAACACGGAGAAGGCGGCCCTCTTCGCCCCCCACATCTTCAGCGCCGCGCCCACCTCCGCCACGCGCTAGAGGGCTCCAGCGGCAGCAACCGCCCTTTGCGGCGAGGGCACGGTCCGCTCCAGGACAAACCCTGCTCAACAGCGCGGGATACCCGACATTCGCTCCGACGTTCACCTCGACCCGCGGGGCAGCCCCGGTTCCAGCGGCCAGACGGCCCGTGTATCCGTCGCGCCCGGCACCACCTCCAGGAAAGCCCACCCCCACCTCACCCAGGGAGTTCCGCGCATGGCCGAACCAATGCAGATCGACTTCAACAAGTTCGAGGGAACGGTTCCCTACAAGAACATCGACTTCCTTGGCAGGTGCTACGACATCATCCGAATCAACCCGCTGGACCTGAGCCAGCGCATCCGGGACGGCGGCGGCGCCACGACGGAGAGCATCATCCAGATTGCCCCGGAGTCCTGCACCCAGCTCACCCCGGACAAGAGCCTCTACATCCCCGAAGGGACACGCTACCTCCCGGAGTCCCGGGGCGAGCGAACCTCCCGCACGCAGACGTGGTTCTCCTCCTTCGACTTCTCTCAGTCCTTCGAGCACACCGTCAGCGCGGGCCTGGACATTCCGCTGCTGGTGTCGTTCAGCGCCAGCGCCACCTACCGCCAGTTGGAGAAGACGAGCGGCTCGAACGAGACCATTGAGACCTTCGTCCAGAGCTTCTTCGAGGACTGCTCGCTTCAGCTCAACGACGACTTC
This sequence comes from Myxococcus sp. AM010, assembly GCF_013372585.1. Taxonomy (NCBI): domain Bacteria; kingdom Pseudomonadati; phylum Myxococcota; class Myxococcia; order Myxococcales; family Myxococcaceae; genus Myxococcus; species Myxococcus sp. AM010. The sequence goes on along the minus strand of NZ_JABXEO010000018.1, from coordinate 5,349 downwards.
ACCAAGAAGCTGCCACTGAGCAGCCGGTTCACCAGCGAGGTGGCGAAGCTCACCTCGGAGGCCGCCTGCGCCGCGTTCATCAAGACCTTCGGAACGCACTACGCCCGCGAGGTCACCTTCGGCGGGAGGATGTACCAGCGCATCCACATCTCCGCCCAGGAGTACTCCAAGCTCGTGGAGCGGGGCGTCGACATCTCGACCTCCGCGTCGGCCACCTTCAAGGGCGCCACCGCCAACACGGGGAGCAGCACCTCCACGTCATCCAGCTCCGCCTTCAAGCAGTCCAGCGGGCTGACCATCGACAGCGTCCAGTGGGTGGGCGGCACGCCCAGCACGGACTTCAACGAGTGGGTGAAGAGCATCCGGCAGGACCCCAAGCCGCTCCAGCTCGACTTGAAGCCGCTGTACGAGCTCTTCACGTCCGACTACTTCCCCAAGGACCCGGACATCCAGAAGAAGAAGAACTGGATGATGCAAGCCGTCGACAAGCACATCCGGACCGAGGGCTTCACCCGCCCCGACGTCTCCGCGCTCGCGAACAAGGAGTTCTACTTCCGCAGCCGCTGGCGGGCCGACCCTGGCGAGAAGCGCGTCAACATGTCCCTGGGCTTCTACGGAGAGGACGTGAAGCTGTACAAGGAAGACAACACGAACGACCTCGTCCCCTGGAAGTTGATTCCCGTGCCGGGCAAGCCAGACGAGTACTACATCCGCAGTCGCTGGCGCGCGGACCTGGGCGACAAGCGGCTGGACTACCACCTGGCCTTCTACGGCGACGCGCTCAAGCTCTACCACCGGGACAACGTGGCGGACCTCGTCCCGTGGAAGTTCATCCCGGTGCCGGGCAAGACGGATGAGTTCTACATCCGCAGCCGCTGGCAAGCCGAGAAGGGCGACCGCCGCACGGACAAGTCGATCGCCTTCTACGGCGACGAGGGCAAGCTCTACCCCAAGGACGACTACTACAACCTCGTCCCCTGGAAGCTGGAGCCCGCGACGGCCTGAGCCGCGCGCGGTGACAGGAGCGGCGCGAGGCGTCTCGCGCCGCTCCGTCGGGCCCGCCGCTACGCCTTGCCTCGGCGGGCCATGTGCGGCCCAGTCAGGGAACCCTTGTGTGAGGCGAGCTTCCCAGGGAGCCCCTCGAAGATGACCCGGCCGCCCTCGTGCCCGGCCCCGGGCCCCAGGTCGATGACCCAGTCCGCGCGCGAGACGACGTCGAGGTTGTGCTCGATGACGATGACGGTCGACCCGGCATCCACCAGCCGGTCAAACAAGCCAATCAACGTGTCCACGTCGTTCATGTGCAAGCCCGTGGTGGGCTCGTCGAGCACGTAGATGTTCCCGGAACGACCCAGCTCCGCGGCGAGCTTCAACCGCTGCCGCTCACCGCCCGACAGCGTCGACAGCGGCTGGCCCAACGTCAGGTAGCCGAGCCCGACGTCATCCAGGCCCTGGAGAATCCTGGCGATCGCCGGCTCGGTGAAGAAGGCCACCGCGTCACTGATGGCCATCTCGTAGACGTCGCTGATGGACTTGCCGCGCAGCCGGTGCGCCAGCACCTCCTCGGTGAAGCGCTTGCCCTCGCATGTCTCGCAGACGGTCACCATCGGGTCCAGGTGCGCCAGGTCCGTGTAGATGACGCCCAGGCCGCTGCAGTCCGGGCAGGCCCCCTTCGAGTTGGCGGAGAACAGCGCGGCGTCCACCTTGTTCGCCTTGGCGAAGGCCTTGCGGACGTTGTCGAGGATGCCGGTGTACGTGGCCGTGTTGGAGCGGCGCGAGCCCCGAGCCAGGTTCTGGTCGATGATGAGGGTCTCCGGGTACGCCTTGGGCAGACAGCCCTGAATCAGCGACGACTTCCCCGAACCCGCCACGCCCGTCACCACCGTGAGCACACCCCGCGGAATCGAAACGGACACGTCCTGGAGGTTGTTGAGCCGGGCGCCCTTGATTTGAAGCTGCCCCGTGGGCTTTCGGGGCGTGGTCTTCAGCGGCTGGTGCTTCTTCATGTGGTCGCCCGTGAGGGTGCCCGAGGTCAGCAGCCCCTCGTAGGTGCCCTCGAAGACGACCTGTCCACCCTTGCTGCCGGCCTTGGGCCCCATGTCGACCACATGGTCCGCAATGGCAATCATGTCTGGCTTGTGCTCCACGATGAGCACGGTGTTGCCCTTGTCGCGGAGCTGCTGCATCAGGCCCGCGAGCCGGCCCACGTCGTGCGGGTGGAGCCCCACGCTGGGCTCATCGAAGATGTACGTGACGTCGGTGAGACTGGAGCCCAGGTGCCGCACCATCTTCACCCGCTGGCTCTCTCCGCCTGACAGCGTCGAGCTCTCGCGGTCCAGGCTGAGGTACCCCAGACCAATGGTCACCAGGTTGTCCAGCCGGTGGGCCAGGGCCTCCAGCATGGGCCCCACGGAGGGCGCGGCAATCTTCCGGACGAACGCCGCCAGGTCAGACACCTGCATCGCGGAGCACTCAGCGATGTTCTTCCCCTGGATGCGGCTGCCGAGCGCGGCCTGGTTGAGCCGTCCACCCTTGCAGGAGGGACAGGTGGCCCGGGTGAAGATGCGCTCGTATTCGGCGCGGACGTGCGGCTGGACTGTCTCAGGGTCCTTGGAGCCCAGGGTCCGGCGCAGCTTGGGGACCAGGCCCTCGTAGGTGAGGTTCATCTTGTCGACCTTGATCTTCCGGCCGTCGTCCAGGTGGAGGAGCTTCTCCATTTCCTCCTTCGTGTACTTGGACAGCTTCTTGTCGACGTCGAAGTAGCCGGAGCGCGCGTAGATGGCCCAGTACCAACTGTCGACCGCGTAGTCCCTGGGCAGGATGGCGCCCTCGTTGAGGGACTTGGACCTGTCGATGACGGCGTCCATGTCCATGGACGCGACCTGGCCAATGCCCTCGCACTCGGAGCACAGCCCCCGGGGGTCGTTGTAGGAATAGAGGCCCGGGCTGCCCAGGTGCGGCTCGGCGAGGCGGGAGAAGACCACGCGGAGCATCTGCGCGGCGTCCGTGACGGTGGCGACCGTCGAGCGAGAGTTCCCGCCCAGCCGCTGCTGGTCCACGATGATGGCGGCGGAGATGTTCTCCAGGCTCTCCGCGTCCGGCTGGCCGTAGCGCGGCATGAACTGCTGCACGAAGGCCGGATACGTCTCATTGATGAGCCGTTGGCTCTCCGCCGCGATGGTCCCGAACACGAGGGACGACTTGCCCGACCCCGAGACGCCCGTGAAGACGGTGATCTTCCGCTTGGGGATGTCGAGCGAGACATTCCTCAGGTTGTTCTCGCGCGCACCGCGAATCTTGATGGAGCCGTACATGATTGGCTTCTCCTTGGAGTGACGTCCTGCCCGCAAATCGCTCGACAACTTTTCAGTCGCCCTGTAACTTCGTACAGCACACGGGGTTTAGCACAACAACCCCGTACACTGTAAATAGTTATCCCGAGGTACGGATGAGCGACGAGATTTCCGGACGGGGTGACCCGTTGAAGTCACTGCAGTTGCTGTGGGGGCGGACGGAGGCGCCGAAGCGCGGCCCGAAGGCGAAGGCCAGCGTCGCGGAGTTGGTGGCCGCGGCCGTCGCCATCGCGGACGCAGAGGGGCTCGAAGCGGTCAGCACGCGCCGCGTCGCGGAGGCGGTGGGTATCTCCCCCATGTCGTTCTACACGCACATCCCTGGCAAGGCCGAGCTGCTGGACTTGATGATGGATGCCGTGTCCGGCGAAATCCTGAAGGACCGGCCCGTCTTCAAGCCCGCGAACTGGCGCGCCAACCTGACGCGGGTGGCGACGGACTACCGCGACTTCTATCTGGCCCACCCGTGGGTGATTCCGCTCGCGACCCACCGGACCGTGCTAGGCCCGAACACCTTCCGCTCAGCCGACATCGCCTTGAGTGCGATTGAAGGCCTGGGGCTCACGGACCTCGACATGGACCGGACCCTCACCCTGGTCCTCGACTACGTCCACGGCGCGGTCCGCAACGCGGCCCGGGAGAAGCGGGTCAAGGACCTGACCGGCATGACGGACGAGGAGTGGTGGTACCGCGTCGCGCCGTTCCTGGAGACTGTCGACTTCATGCCCTACCCTGTCCTGTCCCGCGTCGGGAAGGCCGCGGGAGAGACCTACGGCGCGCACGACCCCAAGGGTGCGTTTGCCTTCGGCCTGGAGCGCATGCTCGACGGGCTGGCCGCGTTCATCGACGGCAAGGCACCCGGCAAGAAGCGACGCTGAGCGGCCTGGGGGCAGCACGGGCACGCGCAGAGACATAGAAAAACGTCTCTACATAACAAAAGACATATCAAGACATAGCACGACCTCCCAAGCACCCCGTCGCAATTGATTGTCCATTCCCTTGACGGAGCGGAGCGACAGGAGTACCCAGACAAGCACTGATTCATCGCGCCTCGAGCGAGCCCTCCGTGTTTCACGGACGGCGCGGTCACGGGTGCGCGCGGTGCAGGCCCTACCCCCGGAGGCGTGATGAAGTTCACCCGGTATTGCCGCTCCATCCTGTTCACCCCGGCGCTCGCAGTGGACCGCTTCGCACGGGGGCAGCAAGCCGGCGCGGACATCAGCCTGGTGGACCTGGAGGACTCCGTTGCCACCAGCCACAAGGACGCGGCGCGGCAGCACGCGGAGGCGTTCTTCACCGCGCCACGCGGTCCCAGCCGCCGGGCCATCCGCATCAACACCGTCACCCGGCCCGAGGGCCTTCGTGACGTGCTCGCCCTGCGCAACTACGCCGTCAAACCCGACGTCATCCTGGTGCCGAAGGTCGAATCCCCCAGGGACCTGGAGATCGTCGAGCAGGTGCTCGGCGCGAGCTGCGCGCAGGTGGACCTGCTCGCCCTGGTGGAGACGCCTCGCGGCGTGGAGAACGTCCACGCCATCGCCAGCGCGACCCCACGGCTGAAGGCGCTCGTGTTCGGCTCGGCGGACTTCTCCTTCAGCATCGGCGCGTCCCTGTCCTGGGAGTCCTTGCACTACGCGCGCTCCCGGCTCGTCACCGCGGCGCGTGCCGCCAACGTGCAGGTCGTCGACTCGCCGCTGTTCGACATGGCGGACATGGAAGGTCTGCGCCGTGAGTGCCTGTTGGCCCGGAGCATGGGCTTCAGCGGCAAGGCCGCCGTCCACCCGCGCCAGGTGGAGCTCATCAACCAGGCCTTCTCCCCGGACGAGAACACGCTGCGCAAGGCGCGGAAGATCGTCTCGGAGAGCCAGGCCCGCGACTTCAACATCTGCGTGGTCGAAGGGACCATGGTCGGTGCCCCGTTCGTCGAGGCGGCGAAGCGCACGCTCGAGGAGTTCGGCCCCCAGGAGGGCTGAAGCCCCAGCGCCGCCCCCGCCTCCCC
>NZ_JABXEO010000189.1:0-3059 GCF_013372585.1 Myxococcus sp. AM010 | reverse complement strand
GGGGTGGGGGCGGAGGGCTCGCGTGAGGGCTGGGGCGCGGCGCCCTGGGGAAGCAGGCGCTTGAGCAGGGATTCAGCCAGCGACACGACGTTGGGCGTGCTGAAGGCGAAGGTCGCGGGAATCTTGCAGTCCAGCGTCCGCTCGAGGCGCAGCCGCAGCTCGACACTCATGATGGAGTCCATGCCCAAATCGAAGAAGCCACGCGTCGGGTCCACGCTCCCGGCGTCCGGGAGCCGCATGGCGGTGGCGAGCTCGGCGCGCAGATGGGCGATCAGCCGTTCCTGACGTGACTCCACGTCCAGCGATGCCAGCTCTGCGCGCAACTGTCCGCGAGCGGCGCCGTGAGATGCCGCGCCCTCATCGAGCTGCTTGAGGAGCCCGCGCTCGCCAAAGGACTCGAACAGCGGGCGGAAGCGCTGGAGGTCGAGGTTCGCCACCGAGGCGAGGTGCCGGTCCGTGCGCAGCAGCGCATCGAAGGCGGCCAGTGCATCGGCGGCGGCCATGGCCTGGAACCCGGAGCGGTCGGAGATGCGGCGCTCCTCTTCCGAGGCCTGACGCATGTACTCCCACCGGCCCCAGCGAACGCAGAGGACGGGGAGCCCCTGGCTGTGCAGGTGCTCCGCCAGCGCCTCCATCCCGGCGTTCGCCGCCGTGTAGTGGGCCAGCGCCCGCGAGCCGAGCACGCTGGTGATGGAGGAGAACAGGACGAACATGTCAGGCCGGGCGTCGCGGCAGGCCTCGTACAGGTTCCACGTCCCTTCCAGCTTCGCGCGCATCAGCGCCTGCGTGTCACCGGGTTGCAGCTCCATGAGCGTCTTCGGGGTGATGGACGCCGCCGCGTGGATGACCCCGCCCAGTCTGGGCCAGTCCCGGCCGAAGCGACGGGCGACCCGCGAGAGTGATGGGGCATCACCGACATCGCACGCTTCGGTGCAGACGGTCGCGCCCATCGCCTTGATGGCGGCGACCCGGGCCGCCACGCTGGCGTCGTCGCTCAGGCCCTGGCGGCCTTTGCGGCTGAGCAGCACGAGGTGCCGCGCGCCACGGGAGACCAGCCAGCGCGCCATCTCCAGGCCCAGGTCACCCAGGCCACCTGTCACCAGGTAGGACGCCTCCGCGTGCACCCGTGGATGGGTGTCCTCGCGAGCCCCCTGAGGCGCCTTCGCCGTCTCTGGAGGCGCCCGCTTTACGAGCCGGGCTCCGAGGCGCCGGCCCGCGCGGAAGGCAACCTGGTCCTCGATGGACGCATGAACGAGCTCGTCCGCGAGCAACGCGGTGAGCTCTGGCGTGGCCACGCCTGGCTCGAAGTCGATGAGCCCACCCCACAGGAGGGGATGCTCGAGCGCGATGCTCCGGCCCAGTCCCCAGAGACTGGCGCCGACAGCGCTTTCGAGCGTTGCGCCGTGAGCGCCCTGGGTCACCAGATGAAGTGGCATCTGGCGTGACTCCGCCGGACCCCCGGCGTGCTCCCCGTGGCGCAGCAGCGTGCGCAGGAAGGTGATGCATCGGTTGGACGCGGCCTCCCACGCCCTGGGCCGACCCTCGCGCCCGCCATCGAGGGCAGGGGAGGACAGGTAGACGGCGCGCACCGCCCTGCCCGCTGGAACGGACGCGAGCGCCTCGGTGACGGCGTCCTCACAGAAGCGTTCCCAGCGGGCGGCGTCCGTCTGGTCGCCTGCCTCGGGTTGGGAGACACTCGCCACGTGCCCCCGTGCACCCAATGCCGCCGCCAGGCCCTGGCCATGCTGTCCGCCCTCGTCGACGATGAGCCACAGGGCTTCGCCCGCTTGCTCTCGCGCCTCGCGCTGCTCGGAGGCCAGCTCGCGCCATTCGACCTCCCAGTGCCAGTCGTCATGGGCCCGCTTCTCCGCCACCGCCGTGCCCTGGAGCACCACGCCTCGCAGCTCCACGACGGGGCGCTCCCGCGCATCCCCTAGGAGGATGTCCACGGCGCAGCCCCCCGCGTCGGCCGTGAGCAGCCGGACGCGGGTCGTGACGGTGCCCGCGTAGTCGCGTGGCCAGAGGCGCATGTGTTCAATGTGCGTGGGACGCAGCAGACCCCAGGTGTCGCCGTGAGGGGTCAGCGTCTTGAGGTGCTGGAGGGCCCGCCGCAACGCCGCGCCCGGCAGCACCCACGGTTCGTCGGGAAGGGCCTCGGTGGGCAGCAGCCCGCCGCTCGCTGTGTCCCAGGCGTCGGCGGTGGCTGGCTCCACCCGCTCCACCTGCGCGAGCCCGCTCAGGCACGGCCGCCAGGCGCCCGCGCCGCCATCCGCCCGGCCATGGACCGACAGTGTGACACGGCCTTGTTCGCCGGGCGCGAGGAGCGCCTGGAAGTGCCGAAGGTCCGCGTCCGGCGCCGCGTCAGGGGCGGACAGGGAGAGCCCCTCCGCGCGCAGGGCCTCGCGCTCGCTCACCTTGCGGAGCGCCGCGGCGGCCAGCTCCAGGGCCAGCCAGCAAGTCCAACCCGAATGGCCGGCATCGCCCTCCGGGCCCGCGAAGCGCTCCCGGAGCGTCCGGGTGACTTCGGACTGGATGAGGTGTCCTCCCGCCTGTTGCGCCAGGCCCAGCACCTGCTGGAGGAGCGGATGGCCGTCGTGTGCGTCGCCGCGCCGGAGGGGCTGGTACCCGGGGCGCCGCGTGAGCCAGTGGCGTGTGCGCTGCCATGCATAGGCGGGCAGGGACACCACCCGGCCGCGTGGGTACTGCTCCGCCCAGTCGACGTCCTCTCCCTCCAGATAGCGAAGCAGCTTCCGGGCTTCCAGCGCGCTGACGGCGGACTCCAGCTCGCGACGGCTGTCCCGCTGGAATGCACCCCCAGCCAGGAGCCGGTCGAGTGACGCCACGAGCTGGTCCCGGCTCTCACCCACCGCGAGCGCCCGGGCGGAGTAATGGTCGCGGCGGACGGCTGCCGTGTAGCAGAGGTCCGCCAGCTCCTCGTCCGGCGCGCTGGCGAGCCGCGCGCGGAACCGGACGAGCATGGCGCTCAGTGCCTGTTCATCCTGCGCGGAGATGGGGAGGAGCCACTGTGCGCGCGTGAGGGGGGCCGGGACGTCGACGGG
>NZ_JABXEO010000188.1:0-3114 GCF_013372585.1 Myxococcus sp. AM010 | reverse complement strand
CCATCCGCTTCACCATCTGCGACTTGAATGCATCCGTGTACGACACTGCGTCCTGCCTGCTCTCGCCCCCATGGCGTGGTCATCCCGGCCGGTCAGCCGAGGCGACAACTTCCCTGACACAGGGGGTGGGATGGGCTCAAGCCCGATGGAAAGCACCTGTGCAACGGGCTTATCGCGGACTGGGCTTCCTGGCAGGGGCGCAATGGAGAGCCGTATCAGCAACTCCGCCAGGCGCTCCATGCACTCTCTCCTTCGGATGTGGAGCTCCTCGCGCCGGGAGAGCTCACTCGCGTCAGCCTGGAAGACGTCCGGGACATGCCGACCCTTCGCACGGGGTACGGTCAGGAGGTTCCCGTGGTGTACGCGTCCGCGGGTGTCAGACGCGTCATCACGCTGGCCTACTTGCTGGTGTGGACGTGGCAGGAGCATCTGCAGGCAAGCCGCTTGATGAACCAGGAGGCCACCCGGTCCATCATCTTCTTGATCGACGAGGTGGAGGCGCATCTGCATCCTCGTTGGCAGCGGACCGTCCTGCGCTCCCTGCTCAAGGTCATGGAGGCGCTCACGGGCGCTGGTGACGTCCAGGTCCAGATTCTCGCCGTGACACACTCGCCGCTGCTACTGGCTTCACTGGAGCCGCTCTTTGACGCCCAGGAAGATGCCTTGTGGCACCTCAATCTCCAGGACAGGGAGGTTGTCCTTCACAAGGAGGAATGGCATCGCCGGGGTGACGCGAACTCCTGGCTCGTTTCTGAAATCTTCGACCTCGGGGAGCCCCGCTCGCTGGAGGCCGAGCAAGCCATCCAGCGCGCCGAGGCATTGATGGAGCGGCGACAGGGCGTGTCGTCCGACGAGTTCACCCAGGCCCGCGACGCGCTGCGCGCCAGCCTTCCCGATGTTGACCCATTCTGGCTGCGGTGGCGCTTCTGGGCGCGCGAGGCGGGGCTGAGCCAGTGATTCGTGTCTTGAAGCAGCCAGAGCCGCGACCTCCTGTCTTTGATTTCGAAAACCAGGTTCGGAAGCCTGGATTGAGTGCCTTGGCTGAGCTGGTTGGCCAGCCGCCCTTGATGAAGCGCACGGGGCCGCGAATCACCAGGCGAGCGGAGCGAATCGAAGATTTGAAGGCTTCGGATCTTCGGCGACACCCCTACTGGACCCGCGCGCTGCCTGTCCTGCACGCCGCATATGGGGGTATTTGCGCATACGCCTGTTTCTACATCGAACCGCTCTGTGGGCCGACGGTCGACCACTTTGTCGCCATGGTGAGCACGGAGCATCGGCAGGCTTATGAATGGGACAATTATCGTCTGGCCTGCTCACGGATGAATGCGCGCAAGCGAGAGTTCGCCAACGTGCTCGATCCGTGCATGGTTGAGGACGGTTGGTTTGTCCTCAACCTGGGGACGTTCAAGGTGGAGCCCGCCGTGGGCCTGGCCCCGGAGGTGGAAGCCAGGGTCCGTGAAACCATCGAGCGGTTGGGGCTCGATTCTCGTGAGTACCAGCACATGTGTCGAAGGTACTTCGACAGCTACTGGAGCCCAGCGGTTGCTCATCAACCTGTCCCGCTCTGGTCCCTGGAGCGGGATGCCCCCTTCCTGGCGCGTGAAATGCGACGGCAGGGGCGCATTCGGGACGCGGATGTCGCGGCGAGCGTGTCCGCCACGGGTCCGAAGCTTCGCTGAGGCCCCAGCGTCGATGACCCGGGCGCTGTGCCGTCCGCCGGGCTCAGGGCCGCAGCCGCAGGAGGAATCCATCCCGCGGGCGAGGGTAGGGCGTGCCTTCTGGATGCGAGCGCGCCAGCGCGCCCGCCGCCACCGCGTAACCGCTCGCATCCACCGCCACCGTGCGCGCCAGCGTGGGGCCTGGACTGGTGAAGCTGCGCACCCAGAGCGAAGCGCCGTCCTCCGGGTGGAGCCGGGCCACGTAGAGGCCCGCGGGCACGCCGCCGCCACCCAGATCCAGCCCGCCATCATGCGAGCCCGCCAGGGTGAGCTGCCCGGCGTCATCCGTGGCCAGCGCGGTGGCGGTGGCCGCGAAGGAGCGCGCCCAGCGCTCCTTGCCCTGGGCATCAAACACCGTCACGAACCCCTGGTAGCCGTTGGAGATGTGAGGCTTCCCCTGGAAATAGAAGCGTCCGGAGAAGTTCCCACCGACGAAGACGCGGTCGGGGCCCACCGCCAGGGCATTGGCGGTGCCCTCGGTGCCCCGCAACTCCCGGCTCCAGGCGTGCGCGCCGTCTGAGGACAGCTTCAGCACGAAGGGCGTGCGCTGGCGCACCGTGACGAGCGCCGACCCGCCAAAGCAGACGGAGCCCGCATAGGCCCCCGCGACGTGCACGCCGCCAAAGACATCCACCGCCACGGCCCGAGCCGTCACCAGGCCTTCGTCCCCCGCGGCCCAGGTGCGGCTCCAGCGCGTCTGTCCGCTGGCGTCCAGGCTCACCGCGAAGGCGGAGCGCTGGCCCCGTGGGGATTTCCTCACGCCGTCACCGAAGTCGCGTTGGCCATGGAAGTCTCCCACCAGCACCACGCCGTCCGTGCCGTCCGGCGCGAGCGCATGGACGGTGAGCGCACCCGTGCCGTCGAAGCGCCGCACGCGCTCCAGCGCCCCCTGGGGCGACAGCCGGGCCAGGAAGGCGCCGGGTGGGATGGTCGCCTTGCCCAGCGCGAAGCCGGCGGAGACGCCGCCCAGCCACGCGTTGCCTTCGCCATCCACGGTGAGCCCGCCCACGTGCGCGCGCGCGGTGTCTGCCTCCGGCGAAAGCCCATGCGCCCAGCGCAGGGTGCCCTCCGGAGAGAAGCGCGCCACCAGCAGGTGAGGCGCTTTTGATACGTGGTTGAAGGGCAGGGGGCCTCCCCCAAGGTCCAGAGGCTCACGGTAGGTCGCCGCGACGAGGACGTCCCCGTCGGGAGCCACCACGGCATGTGGCGCTTCGCTGTCCCCCAGAACCAGCGGACGCGTCCACGCCAGGACCCCCTCACCCTCACCTGCAGCCGACCCCGCCACCTCCAAGCCCGGAGCGCGAGCCGCCGCGTGCGCCCTCTCCCCGCACCCCACGAGGAGAAGCCCGAACGCCAGCACCCCGATTGCCCATCGCCGCCTCCCCACCATCCC
>NZ_JABXEO010000187.1:0-3281 GCF_013372585.1 Myxococcus sp. AM010 | reverse complement strand
GCCCAGGGGTTGCGCCCCACGGAGGGGGAGGCGGACGGACTGTGGACGCAGGCACCGGGAAGCTGGGTGGCGGTGGGCACGGCGGACTGCGTGCCGGTGCTGCTGGTGGACCCGGACGGGCGCGGCGTGGCGGCGGTGCACTCCGGCTGGCGCGGCACGGACGCGGACATCAGCGCGCGCGCCGTGGAGGTGCTGGTGGCCCGCGGCGCGAGGCCGGAGCGGCTGCTGGCGGCGGTGGGCCCGGCGATACAGGTCTGTTGCTACGAGGTGTCGGAGGAGCTGGCGCGGCGCTTCAGCGCGCGCTTCGGGGATGACGTGGTGCGGTGGGTGGAAGGAAGGCCGCGCCTGGACCTGACCCGCGCGGTGCGCCGGACGTTGGTGGGGGCCGGGCTCAAGCCGGCCCACGTCGAGGTGCTACAGGCCTGTACTGCGTGTGAGCCCGCGCGCTTCTTCTCCCACCGGCGGGACGCGGGGCGGACGGGGCGGCACCTCAATTACGTGGTACACCGCTTCTAGCCACCCGGTGTGGGGGGCCGATTTCTTGACGCTCTCCGACGGGCCTTCCTATCCTCGGGGGGACCCCTCTGCTGAAGAAGGCCCGTGCCCGCGCGCTCCGTCATCTTCCGTCTGCTCGCCGCCGCGCCCCTGTGTGCGCTGGGTGCTTGCGCCACCACCGCTTCCTCGGAGGCGGAGGTGAGCGCGCTGCGCTCCGAGCTGCGCACGCTGCGCGCGTCCCAGGAGCGCCTGGTGGAGCGGGTGGCCCGGCTGGAGGCGCATGACGCCGTGTCGCGCGCGGGGGCCTCAAGTGAGCGCCCGCCAGCGCGCCCCATCCCGGTGAAGGTGGAGGCGTCCGCCGAGGAGTCGCTGGGCGCCACGCCGGAGCTGGCGGTGGTGAAGCTCAAGCCGCGCCATGAGCCCGCGCCGAAGCTGCCCACCGCCGTGGCGGTGCTGGAGCCGGACGACGAGCAGATGGAGATGTTCATCAGCCCCGCGCCGGAGGAAGGGCCCGCCGCGACCATGGTGGCGTCGAACGAGGACGCGGGGGCGCAGCAGGACCCCGACGTGCTCGACGCGGAGTTCGACAAGGCCGTGAACATGCTCCGCACCGGCAACGTGGAGGGCGGGGTGGAGAAGCTGCGCCGCTTCGCCGACGACAACCCGCGTCACCCGCGCGCCGACAACGCGCTCTATTTCAGCGGGCTGGGGCAGATTGGCCTCCACGAGTTCAAGGGGGCCGCGCAGACGTTCGAGCGGCTCATCAACACGTATCCCGCCGGGGACGCCATGCTGGACGGCATGCTCCGGCTCGCCGAGTGCCGGATGCGGCTCAACCAGGCCGCGGATGCCAAGGTGCTCTACACCCGCGTCGTCACCCAGTTCCCGGGGACGGCGGCTGCTACCCAGGCGGAACAGCGGCTCGCCGCGATCCCCCAGTGATGTTTCTTTCGAAAGGACGTCCCGCGATGCGCTCCCGGATTCTCACCTCGCTGATGTTGAGCCTCGCCGTCGCGCCCACCGCGTACGCCCAGCAGGAGAACGAGGAAGAGCAGGACACGGGCGGTGAGATGGGCGGCGCCGAGGTGATGGACGAGGCGCCCGACTCCGCGCCGCCGACCTCCGTCGCCATTCCGCCCGGCGCGCCCCGGGGCCGTGAGAGCGCGCCTGGTGAGGTCCACTCCGTGGAGTCGGGTGACACGCTGTGGGACTTGTCCCAGCGTTACCTGGGCAGCCCCTGGTACTGGCCGAAGGTCTGGTCCTACAACCCGGAGATCGCCAACCCGCACTGGATCTACCCCGGCAACCAGGTGCGCTTCTTCGCCGCGGGCGAGGAGGTCCCCACCCAGGTGACCGAGATGGTGGTCGACGAGGGCGACATCACGGCTCCGACGGAGTTCGCCTCCAACGATCAGGTCACGGTGACGGGCAAGATTGGCTACGACGTGGCCGGCTCCGTCCCCGTGACGACGCAGGGCTTCGTCACCCAGCGCGAGCTGGACGAGGCCGGCCGCATCGAAGGCTCGCCCTCCAACGCGGTGATGCTCTCCTTCCCGGACAGCGTCTACGTGCGCTTCAAGCGGAAGGGGGACGTGAAGGTGGGGGACCGCTACGTCGTCTACCACACCACCCAGGCCGTGAAGCACCCGGCGACCGGGCGCCCGCTGGGCTACCTCACCGACTTCGTGGGCACCCTGCGCGTGCAGCGCGTGGGCGACGGCATCGTCACCGCGCAGATCATGGACACCTGGGACGGCATTGAGCGTGGTGACCTGGTGGGCCCCGTGGGCGAACGCCTCACCGAGCGCGTGGCGCCGAAGCCGAACACGAAGAAGGTGGACGGCACCGTCATCACCGCCCTGGTGCCGTACCTCACGGTGCTGGGTGAGAACCACAGCATCGTCGTGGACAAGGGCAGCGCGGACGGCGTGGAGCTGGGCAACACCTTCACCATCCTCCGCAAGGGCGACCCGTCCCGCCACGTGCTGGGCCACGACGTGCGCAAGCCGTCCAAGGAGGAGCAGGCCTACCCCTGGCGGAACATCGGCGGGTGCATGGTGACCGAGGTCAAGGAGCGCACCTCCAACTGCCTCATGATGCGCTCCCTGGAGGAAATGGTCCCCGGCGACCGCGCCTACATGGCCCCGGGCGCGTCGGCCTCGGCCAGCCGCTGAGCGGCGGCAGGAAAAGTGCAATGCGCCCCTCGGATGGAGGGGCTGAGTGCTTGACCGGTGGCGGTCCGGTGTTTATGTGTCGCGCCCCTCCCAGCGGCCCCACCTTCTATATAGGTGGGTATCGAGCGGGGGACGGGTATGGCGGACGCTGAGACGGACAGCCTCACGGCGGAGCAGCAAGCATGCCTCGCGCTCTGGGCCGTTCCCGGCCTGGGGCCGAGGACGCTGGCTGCCCTGCGCGCGTTCGCGGACGGAGGCCTGGCGCCGCTCGGCGCGACTCCGGTGCGAGACTGGGTGTCCCAGGCGCCGGTTTCCTCACAGGTTCGTCGCAAGCTCGCCTCCGTGGAGCGCCTGGCGCCGGTGGCGTGGCGGGTCTGGGAAGCCTGCCGGACGTCGGGCATGAAGGTGGCGTTCCAGGGGCAGGCGGCCTATCCCGCGCGGCTGGCCGAGGTGGAGGATGCGCCGCCGGTGCTCTTCTACCGGGGCGTGCCGGGGCTGCCGCGGCGCCGGCTGGCCATGGTAGGCAGCCGTCACCCGGATCAGGGCTTCCTTCCGTTCGCGCGGCGCTTCGCCCGGCAGGTGGCGGAGTCAGGGGTGGGGGTGGTGTCCGGG
>NZ_JABXEO010000186.1:0-3320 GCF_013372585.1 Myxococcus sp. AM010 | reverse complement strand
GCCCCCAGCCGGTACTCCGCCGCCACCGCCACCTGGACGTCGTTGCCCAGCACCACGGGCCGGCCCACCCGCGCGCCCAGGTCCCCCGCCACCGGGTAGGGCGTCTTCCAACCCCGGCCCACGTTGCTGACGTGTCCCAGCGTGCCCTCGTTGGCGTTCACCGCGCCGGGCGCACCCACGCCCACCCCCTGGAGCTGACGGGACGTCAGGCCCGCCGCGTGCGCCGCGCCCTCCAGCGTGTCGTGGATGGCGCGCACCACGTCGCCGGGCTCACCGTCGGCGGGCGTGGGCTGGCGCAGCTTCCCCAGGACGGCGCCAGCGCGGTCCACCACCACGGCCTCGATTTTCGTCCCGCCCAGGTCGACGCCGCCCCAGCACTCCCGGGCGTCGCGCTCCGCCGTCTTCCGTCGCGAGCCCTCCGCGTTCGCTTCCCGCATGACAGGCCTCCCCAGCGAAGATGCGCAGTCCGCGGGGGACCGGGGGAAGGCGGCGGGAAGGCGAGGGAGCGGCCGGCCCGCTAGAAAGGCGCTCCACACGGACGCGCGACAGGAAAGGAGCAAGGGATGGACCTCATCGGACAGCTCTCTCAGCAGCTCGGAGTGAATGGAACGCAGGCCCAGGGGCTGGCGGGCTCGCTGCTGAAGCAGGTGCAAGGCACGGTGCAGGAGAAGCTGGGCCCCGACGCCGCGAACCAGATGGGCCAGGCGGTTCCAGAGATGGAGACCTGGCGGCAGGCCCCCAGCACCACGTCCGCGCCCCAGACGGCGCCGGACGCGGGGGCGGGCTGATGGGCGCGCTGGGGGGGCTCATGTCCGGCCAGGAGGGAAACACGGGCGGCATGCTGAGCGCGCTGGGCGGCGCCGCGGGGCAGGCCGGTGACATGGCGGCCGTGGTGTCCCTGCTGGGCCGCTTCAACATCGACGCGAGCAAGGCGTCCCTGGTGGCGCCCCTGCTGCTGAACTTCCTCAAGTCGCGCCTGGACCCCGCGCTCGTGGGCCGCATCCTCTCCGTGGTGCCGCTGCTGGGCGGCGGCGGACGCTGAAACCGCGCCGTCAGCGGCCCGACACGCGCTGGCGCACGGTGGTGGCCAGCGCCCACGGCGGGAAGCCCAGCACGTAGCGCCAGCGCGGCGCCGCCAGGTGGAGCGGCAGGCCGCGCCGGTACAAGTCCAGCGCCAGGTCCACGCGGCGCTGGGACAGCAACCAGTGCGTCACGTGGCGCAGGCTGTAGAGCAGCAGCTCCAGCCGCTCACGCCTGCGGGCCGTGCCTCCCGGATAGCGCCCCAGGCGCTCCTGCTCCAATTGATACCGCGTGCCCTGGTAGCCGGACTCCAGCGCCGTGGACGTGGAGCCCGCGTGCTGGCGGTAGCCCACCACCGCGGGGGCGCGCACCCAGGCGAAGCCCGGCGCCGTGCCCAGCCGGTACAGCAAGTCGTAGTCCTCGCCGCTGATGCGCAGCGAGGTGAAGCCGCCCACGCGCCGCAGCGCCTCCGTGCGCACCGCCAGCACGCACGCGGTGCGCGGCGTCCGGTCCTCCGCGCTGGCCAGATAGTCCGCGAAGCGCAGCACCTGGAGCGGCTCGCGCACCACGGACGCCAGGGACTCGGCCCGGGAGAACGGCACCGCCGTGCCCAGCACCAGCGACGTCCCCGCCTCCGCCTCCAGCACCCGCCGGTACGTGGCCAGCGTCCAGGGGAACCACAGGTCGTCACTGTCCAGGAAGGCCACATAGGCGCCGCGGGCCTCCTGGATGCCCAGGTTGCGCGCGGCGCCCGGGCCCGCGTTGCGCTGGCGCAAGACGCGCACCCGTTCGCCGTAGCGGGCCAGCGTCTCCAGCGTGTCGTCGGTGGAGCCGTCATCCACGACGAGCACCTCGAAGTCGCGCTCCTCCTGCGCGAACACGGACGCGAGCGCCGCCTCCAAGAGCCGCGCCCGGTTGTACGTGGGGATGATGACGGAGAAGAGCGGCATGTCACACGCGGGCGCGCAGGCCCATCCCGGAGATGCCCAGGAAGGTGGCCAGCTGCTTGCGGTACTCCGGCAGGCTCATGCGCCCGCGCAGCAGCGTCTGCGTCAGCACCGCCGAGTTGTACGGCAACGTCCCCACCAGGATGGCCCGCATGGCCGCCTCGTGCAGCCGGCCGTGGTGCTTGCGGAAGTACGCCAGCCGCGTGCGCCACAGCTCGATGCGCACCGGGTCGGCCCCGGTGTCGGACGGCCGGAACGAGCGGCTCGTCAGGTGCGTAATCACCGCCTCCGGACAGAAGGCCACCTCCCAGCCCTCCTTCCAGGCCCGCACGCACCAGTCGGTGTCCTCGGTGTTGCCCAGCGGGGACATCTGCTCGTCGAGCAGGCCCACCTCCGCGAGCGCCTCCTCGCGCACCACGATGCAGGCCCCCAGCACCCAGCTCACGCGGGCCTCGTCGTGGCCGTACTGCGCCGGGTCGATGGCCATCGCCTTGAGGAAGTGGAGGGGACGCGGCAGGAAGACGAGGTCGAAGAGCTGCCCGGCCAGCGACATGGGCCGGAAGGTGCAGTTCTGGACAGTGCCGTCCGCGTTCAACAGCCGCGCGCCCGCCATTCCCACGCGCGGGTTGTCATCCATGAAGCGCACCAGCGCGTCGAAGGCGCCCTCGTGGACGATGGTGTCGTCATTGAAGATGCAGAAGTGGCGGCCCCGGGCCTGACGCAGCACCTGGTTGTGGTTGGCGGAGAAGCCCTTGCGCTCCGTGTTGAAGAGCCAGCGCACCTTGGGGAAGTCGCGCCGCATGGCGTCCACGCCGCGCCCGCCAGTGGCGTTGTCGACAATCCAGACCTCGAAGGAGCTGTCGCGCGTCGTCGCATGCAAGGTGCGCAGACAGTCGTGCAGCAACTCCGGGTTGCTGTGATTGACGATGGAGATGACCAGGTCGGGCTTCTTCATCGGGACCCTCGCTTTCCGCTCACGTCGACGCCGGACTCACCGGAGCCGGCCTCGCGGCCCTCCGTGCCCGGACGAATTCGAGAATCTGCCTCAGCTCGCCCAGGAGTGGCAGCGCTCCCGGCAGCCGTTCACGGACCCACACCAGGATGGCGAACAACACCGCGCCCACCAGCGCCTGCGCCACCACACCCTCCTCCACCAGCCGCGGCGCCGCCAGACACGCGCCCAGCAGCAACACCCCCAGGGTGACGAAGGGCTCCACCACCTGCCGCGCCAGCCCTCGCATCGACGGGTTGAGCCGCTCCACCAGCCACGCCGTCACCCACACCTCGGCCAGCCCCACCCCCACGCCCACGGGCCCCATGCCCGTGGGCGTGGGGGTGGGGCTGGCCGAGGTG
>NZ_JABXEO010000185.1:0-3343 GCF_013372585.1 Myxococcus sp. AM010 | reverse complement strand
GGACGAGGGGGCGGCGGTGCCGGGGGCGGAGGAGGTGCCGGAGCTGGAGGCGTCGGAATGGGCGGGGCAGGCGTCCATGCGGACACCGACGACACGGACGGCGGCCATCGCGTTTGAACCTGGGAGCGTGCTTCCCCCTGACGCTGGCGTGCCAGCGGCGCTCCAGTTGATGCGGCAAAAGTGCAGGGGGACTGGAGACTCCGGCGGAGAAGCTGGAGCACATCGGAGCCAGCGATGCACAGCCTCGCTGGCTCCATGCGTGACAAGGCTTTTACGGGCTGTAGACCAGCGCCAGTTGGCCGCCTCTCTGGTTGTAGGGGTCGTCGCTGCCGATGAGCGAATTCCAGCCGCAGTAACCGCCTCCTGTCAGATCGACCAACCGCGCGTCAGGGCTGTAGGTCGCCGAGCCGACTTCGCTCCAACCCATCACGAGGAACTGGCTGTGCGCCACGGCGAAGGGGGTACCGCGCAGGTCCAGGTTGGCCAGCCCCACGGGGGCCCAGTCGCAGGACATGGCCGAGCCGTATGGCATCGAGCTCACCGTGGTGGGGCCGTGGGTGAGTTGTCCCGAGGAGGTGGAGAAGGTCTGGTCCGCCGTATTCACCTGCAGGGTGGCCGGGTCGATGCGCAGCTTGGAGTAGTTGGTGCGCACGGTGGTGCCGGGAGAAGCCCCGCCCGCGGTGTACTGGGAGAAGTTGGAGGTGCCCGTGTGCTTCAGCGACAGGTACTCGGTGGGGGTGCCGGCCATTCCGTGGCACCAGGCCGCCCAGGGCCAGGCGGTATTGCTGTTGAGGTAGAGCACGTACTCGCCATCCCCCAGGCTGGGGTTGAGGTTCTTGAGTTGCTGGCAGGTGGCCGGGGCGAGTTGCTGGAACGCCTGCCGCAGGTTGGGCAGGGGGCCGATGTGGCGCGAGTCCGGCGCCTGGGGGGTGCCGGTGGTGGCCAGGAGGCCGCGGATGTCTCGCGGAGCCAGAGGGCCGATGCCCCGGGCCTGTGCCGCCCCCTGGAGGCTGGCGACCGCGCCGGTGATGATGGGCGAGGCGCTCGAGGTGCCGCTGAAGGAGGCCGTGTAGTACTGGTCTTCGTTGTTTCCGAACAGGTCTCCATAGCCCGTCGTCACCACGCTCTCGCCCCAGCCGTGCATGTCCACGCGGGAGCCATGGTTGGTCCAGCACATGGGCACGCGCGACAAGGCCGTGCTGGCGCCCACGAGGATGGCGCCCGAATCACGGAGGGACCGGTTGAAGCGGCCTCCGTAGACGGCGTCATCCAGGTTGACGCTGCCGTTGCCCGCTGCTTCCACCACGGTGACGCCGTTGGCGGTCGCCGTGGCGACGGCGTCGAACTCGGCCTGCCAGTACTCCATGGCGATGAAGTTGCACTGGCTGAAGTTGCAGGTGCAGGGCGAGCTGTCGGCGGGGCCTGGCGCGTGCAGTTCGATGAGGATGACGCCCCCAGGGCCCGCGGCGGCGGCCGCGTTGGAGATGGCGCTCGCCGTGCTCTGGTTGCCAATACTGGACACACCCGCCAAGGCCTGGTCGGCGATGCCCGTCACGCCGTAGGCGTTGCGCACTCCGACGATTTCCCCGAGCACGGCGGTGCCGTGGTTGCGCCAGCTCAGGTCATTGTATTGCACCCCGCCCTGGTAGAAGAGGCCGGGCAGGTCCTCATGGGTGGTGCGCCAACCGCCCTCGATGTCCACGACCTTCACGCCCGCGCCCCTGGCTCCCTGCACGCCCCAGGCGTATCGGGCGTCGATGCCGACAGGCGCGGCGTTCAGGTAGCCCTGGTTGCCTTCGAAGAGCGGAGTGACGAGCGGGAGGTCGGCAGCGGCCAGCAGGCCGCGCAGCGTGTCATCCATCCCGAAGTTCACCATGGCCGGCTCCGCCGGGGGCTGGGCATAGGCCACCTCCACGCTCTCCAGGGCGTTGAGGGCGTCCACCAGCGCCTTCACGTGCTCGGCGCGCGTGCCCTGGCGCAGCGGCACGTCGTAATAGAGGTTGAGGTCCGCGAGCTGCCGCCCGCTGGCCGTCTCGCCCTGGCGCTTGCGGGTCTCCAGCAGGGCTTCGTCCTCCTGGAACAGCCGGGCCAGCCCGCTGGCGCGCGGGGCTCGCTCCAGCAGCTCCTGGGCGGCTTTCATGTCCAACTCCAGCCGGTGCTGACTCAGGCCTCGACCGGCGAGCAGTCGGCGCTCGGACGCATCGCGCTCGGTGGACAGCGCGGTGAGGCTGTTGCCCCGAAGGCGCACGCGGGTGCCCTCGTGGAACTTCACCACCATACGCTCCACCCGCGCGTGCTCGGGCAGGTCCAGGCCCGAGTCCTTCAAGGCGGCGAGGCGCGGTTTCAGCGGGGAGTCCGGCACATCGAGGGGCTGCCCCGCGGGAGCGGAGCGCGCCACCTCCTCGCTTACGTTTTCTGCTTCGCCGCAGCTGGTGCTCAGCGCGACGAGGCCCATGAAGAGGGCACCAAACCCGGCGCTGCGGACATGCCGAGGGAAGACGACGGGGGACGCGAGCGGCTTTTTTCTAGGGCTCATTCGGGGGCACCTCGGAGAGACGTCAGACTGCGGAACGCAGTCGGGCGGCCCTTGAGCAAGGCGAGTGCCAGGGAGGAACACCGCGGACGGTGTCCCGGTACGTCAGAAGCGTGGGGCTCACGTGCGCCGCGCTGTTTCCGAGCGCGCCACTGCGCCACCCTCGACACGGCCCACGCCTTCCCTGAACGTCGTCCGGACATGTCCGGGACATGTCCGGACATGTCTGAAGCGGGCCATGCTGAAAGGTGGGGGGCGCCGCGAGACGCGGCGGTGGCACACGCGAGCGCGGCAAGGCGGCTATGCGGTGGACGCGCTATCGTCGCGCCGATGATGAGTTCTCTCGACTTCACTTCCTGGCGGGGGCTCGCGGCGACGCTGGGTTGATGCAGACCGTGCAGCGACGGCGAGAACGAGAGAGCCACCAGAACAACGAGCGGCTGAAGACACGCATCTCCGCATACAAGACGCTCGGCGGCTCATTCACCGGTGAACTCGTCGCGGACCCGACCCACCTGGTCACCGGGCGCAAGGTCGGCACCGCGCGGCTGGTCGTGTCGCTGCGCGACTTCATCCGCCGGGCGCTCGACCTCGAGCCCATTCCTCAGGGGCTCATCGTTCCCGACCAGGGCCCATTGCGTCCCAGCGGCGGGGGAAGGGGCAAGGGTGGAGACAAGGGTGGTGGACGAGGGGGCGGCGGTGCCGGGGGCGGAGGAGGTGCCGGAGCTGGAGGCGTCGGAATGGGCGGGGCAGGCGTCCATGCGGACACCGACGACACGGACGGCGGCCATCGCGTTTGAACCTGGGAGC
>NZ_JABXEO010000184.1:0-3413 GCF_013372585.1 Myxococcus sp. AM010 | reverse complement strand
GACGCCGTGAGGCGAAGGTGAGGGAAGCAGTCAGGTGCTTTTAATCAAGCGTAGGTAAAGAAGAAGTCTTCCAGGCTTGCTGCGAAGAGCAGGAGTCTGGGCCTTGGTTTCGAGTTTCGACAAACCGCCGGGAGGCGGGCGTGAAACAAGAGATTAGGGCAAGTAAGCTACTAAGGGCGTGCGGTGGATGCCTAGGTGCCAAGAGGCGATGAAGGACGCGGGTGGCTGCGAAAAGCTCCGGGGAGCTGTCAACCGAGCGTTGATCCGGAGATGTCCGAATGGGGAAACCCAGCGCTGCGAATAGCGGCGTTACCTTCCACTGAATACATAGGTGGAATGGAGCTAACCAGGGGAAGTGAAACATCTCAGTACCCTGAGGAAGAGAAAACAATGAGTGATTCCCAAAGTAGTGGCGAGCGAAATGGGAGCAGCCCAAACCGAAACCACGAAAGTGGCGTCGGGGTAGAGGGTCCACGGTAGGACTTTGACTTGCTAGCGGAAGCCTCTGGAAAGAGGCACCAAAGAGCGTGATAGTCGCGTACGCGAAAGCGAGTTGGAGCTGAGTGGGTTACCCAAGTAGGGCGGGACACGTGCAATCCTGCCTGAATCAGCCGGGACCATCCGGTAAGGCTAAATACTCCTTGGCGACCGATAGTGAACAAGTACCGCGAGGGAAAGGTGAAAAGAACCCCGGTAAGGGGAGTCAAAAGAACCTGAAACCGCATGTCTACAAGCAGTTCGAGCACTACGGGGCAACCCAGTGCGAGAGCGTACCTTTTGCATCATGATTCGGCGACTTAATATACGTAGCGAGGCTAAGCCGTTAGGTGGAGCCGGAGCGAAAGCGAGTCCGAACAGGGCGTTTAGTTGCGTGTATTATAACCCGAAGCGGGGTGATCTACACATGGCCAGGTTGAAGTGCGGGTAACACCGCATGGAGGACCGAACCCGTGAAAGTTGAAAATTTCTGGGATGAGCTGTGTGTAGGGGTGAAAGGCCAATCAAACTCCGTGATAGCTGGTTCTCCCCGAAAGATATTTAGGTATCGGCTCGGGCAATTCAATGCCGGAGGTAGAGCACTGGAACGGCTAGGGGTCTCACCAGATTACCAAACCGTACCAAACTCCGAATGCCGGCAATTGTTATCCCGGGACGCAGTCAGTGGGTGATAACGTCCATTGGCAAGAGGGGAATAACCCAGACCGACAGCTAAGGCCCCCAAATCTAGTCTAAGTGAACACTAGAAAGGATGTGGCAGGTCATTGACAACCAGGAGGTTGGCTTAGAAGCAGCCATCCTTTAAAGAAAGCGTAATAGCTCACTGGTCAAGACAGGCCGCGCCGAAAATGTAACGGGGCTCAAGACTAGTGCCGAAGCTTCGGGCCATGCGTAAAGCGTATGGCGGTAGGGGAGCGTCCCAGTTGCAGCGAAGGTCGACTGAAAAGGCGGCTGGAGCGACTGGGAGTGCTGATGCCGAAATGAGTAGCGATAAAGGGGGTGAGAAACCCCCTCGCCGTAAGCCCAAGGTTTCCTGGGTCAAGTTAATCTTCCCAGGGTTAGTCGGAACCTAAGCCGAGGCCGAAAGGCGTAGGTGATGGAAAGCGGGTTAATATTCCTGCACCATCTTGTGAGCGTTGAACTAAGGGAGGACGGAGAAAGCTAGGCGAGCTGACCGGTGGTTGTGTCAGTCTAAAGGTGTAGGGGTGTCGCGTACGAATAAAGGCGCGGCAGCTATCCCCGAGACTCCATGGCGCCCCGTAAGGGGTAAGTCGCTGATGCTCTGCTTCCAAGAAAAGTCCCGTAGGGAGCTTACAGGGTGTCCGTACCGTAAACCGACACAGGTGGGCGAGGAGAAAATCCTAAGGCGCTTGAGAGAACTCTCCTCCAAGGAACTAGGCAAATTTCCACCGTAACTTCGGAAGAAGGTGGGCCTCTGGTAGGTGTAGGCGTACAGCCGAAGCCGAGAGAGGTTGCAGAGAAATGGCGGTAGCGACTGTTTACCAAAAACACAGGACTCTGCGAAGGCGACAAGCCGACGTATAGGGTCTGACTCCTGCCCGGTGCTGGAAGGTTAAGGGGATTCGTCAGCCGCAAGGTGAAGCGATGATCCGAAGCCCCAGTAAACGGCGGCCGTAACTATAACGGTCCTAAGGTAGCGAAATTCCTTGTCGGGTAAGTTCCGACCTGCACGAATGGAGTAACGACTTCCGCGCTGTCTCGGAGAGGGACTCAGCGAAATTGAAATAGCTGTGCCGATGCAGTTTACCCGCAGCAAGACGGAAAGACCCCGTGAACCTTTACTATAACTTGACAGTGACACTGGGGATTGACTGTGTAGGATAGGTGGGAGCCTTTGAAGCCGGGCCGCTAGGTTCGGTGGAGGCAACGGTGAAATACCACCCTGTTGATTTCTGGTGTCTAACCATGTCCCGTCAGCCGGGATTGGGACACTGTCTGGTGGGTAGTTTGACTGGGGCGGTCGCCTCCCAAAAAGTAACGGAGGCGCGCGATGGTTCCCTCAGCCCGATTGGAAACCGGGCGTCGAGTGCAATGGCATAAGGGAGCTTGACTGCGAGACGGACACGTCGAGCAGGTGCGAAAGCAGGTCATAGTGATCCGGTGGTCCTGAATGGAAGGGCCATCGCTCAACGGATAAAAGGTACTCCGGGGATAACAGGCTTATCTCCCCCAAGAGTTCACATCGACGGGGAGGTTTGGCACCTCGATGTCGGCTCATCGCATCCTGGGGCTGGAGCAGGTCCCAAGGGTTTGGCTGTTCGCCAATTAAAGCGGTACGCGAGCTGGGTTCAAAACGTCGTGAGACAGTTTGGTCCCTATCTGCTGTGGGCGTAGGATACTTGAGAGGCTCTGACCTTAGTACGAGAGGACCGGGTTGGAGGCACCGCTGGTGTACCAGTTGTCTCGCCAGAGGCATCGCTGGGTAGCCATGTGCCGATTGGATAACCGCTGAAAGCATCTAAGCGGGAAACCGACCTCAAGACCAGGTATCCCGGGCGCAAGCCCCTGAAGACCCGTCGAAGACTACGACGTTGATAGGCCGGGTGTGTAAGCGTGGTAACACGTTCAGCTAACCGGTACTAATTGGTCGTGAGGCTTACTTTCCCCATTCTCTTGCATGCCCCCTCAAGGGGAGTAAGGGACTCGGGGCCAAGGCCGAGGCTCGAGTGCTTCATGCACTCGCCTGGAAGACTGAAATACGCACAGCGAGACTTTCGCTCAGCAATGAATTGAAACTTACCCTTTGTATGCACTGTCGCTTGTTTTCCGGTGGCTATGTCGGAGGGGTTCCACCCGTTCCCATCCCGAACACGGAAGTTAAGCCCTCCAGAGCCGATGGTACTTCGCGGGAAACCGCGCGGGAGAGTAGGTCGCTGCCGGATTCTTTTTGAGAA
>NZ_JABXEO010000183.1:0-3425 GCF_013372585.1 Myxococcus sp. AM010 | reverse complement strand
GGCGGATAGCATCGACTTCGGGTGTGTTCTGGTGCAAGCATGGACGGCCGCGTCCTGAGCGGGGAAGAAGGCGGCCGGCCCACGTCGCACGCCTGCCCCGCGGCCGTCCATGCTTGCACCAGAACACACCCGAAGTCGATGCTATCCGCCCACACCCCAGGTGAGCGGTGGACACTCCCCTGGCGCGGGCGTGGATGAAACGTCACGAGCGTGTAGCGCCGGGTGGGAGTAAAGGAGGGGGGCCGTGTCCCGCACTCCGCCCCGCTTCCTCAACTTCCGGCGCACGTTCGCGCTGCTCATCGTCCTGGTGGTGGTGCCCTCCGCCGGCCTGTCCGGCTTCGGAGTGGTGGCCATCATCAACGAGCGCGCGGCCGTGGAGAAGCGGCTGGAGGCCGCCTGGCGCGGCACCCTGGAGTCGTTGTCGGAGGAGCTGCCGGGCCTCCTCGCCTCGGCGCGCCTGGCCCCGGTGAATGGCCAGCTCCAGTTCATCCTCCCTGACGGGCAGCCCGTGTCGGAGCCGAACGGCGCCTTCCAGTTGGAGGAGGGCAAGGTCCGCACCCGGGACACCCAGTTGGAGGAGGCGCTCATCACCGTGCTGCCAGAAGCAGGCGGACTGCCCACCGAGCCCACCGTCTTCTCGCTCACCGCGGGCGGACGCGCGGTGCTGGTGGCCGCCGAGCGACGCGGCGACGTGGTGCACGGCGTGCGGCTGTCGGTGCAGACGCTGGAGGCCCTGCTGGCCGAGCGCGTGGATTCGCGGGCCGTGTCCAGCGAGCCGGTGCGCTTCGCCCTGCTGCCCGTGCCCCGGGAGCCCTCCGAGGGCGGGCTGATGGGGCGCCTGGTGTCCGAGGTGGCGCAGGCGCGCGCCAGCGCCATGGGGCCCACGGGCCTGGCGGAGCGCGTGCTGCCCTCGCCCCTCCAGGACTTCCGGCTGGTGGTGCTGCCCACCGGCGAGGACCCGGTGGCGCGCGCGTCCACGCGCAACCGCGTGCTGTACGGCGTGCTGCTGGGCGTGTTCTACCTGACGCTCACCTTTGGCGTCGTCTACACCGGCCGCGCGCTCTACCGCGAGGCGCAGCTGTCGCGGATGAAGACGGACTTCGTGTCGCTGGTGAGCCACGAGCTGCGCACGCCCCTCACGTCCATCCGCATGTTCATCGAGACCCTGGCCCTGGGGCGGCTGAAGGACCCGGCGCAGATGCAGGAGGTGCTCACCCTGCTGATGCGCGAGACGGAGCGCCTGTCCATCTTCGTCGAGCGCGTGCTGGATTGGGCGCGCATCGAAGGTGGGCGCAAGGTGTACCAGCGCGAAATCGTGCCGGTGCCGGAGCTCGTGGACGCGGCGGTGGAGGCCTTCCGCATCCAGCGCATGGAGGACGGCGTGGACCTGTCGGTGGAGGTGCCGGACGGCCTGCCCGAGCTGGACGTGGACCGGGCCGCGGTGGCCGGCGCGCTGCTCAACCTGCTGCAGAATGCCTACAAGTACAGCGGGCCGGACAACCGCCGCATCACCCTCCAGGCCCGGGCGAGCGGCAAGGGCGTGGACCTGTCGGTGGAGGACAACGGCGTGGGCATTGCTCCAAAGGAGCGCAAGCGCATCTTCGAGCGCTTCTACCGCGTGGACAACCTGCTGACGCGCAGGACGGAAGGCAGCGGGCTGGGGCTGGCCATTGCCCGGCGCATCATCGAAACCCACGGAGGCCGCATCTCCGTGCAGAGCGAGCCAGGCAAGGGAAGCCGGTTCACCATCCACCTGCCGGCGGGGAAGGCATGAGCGACAAGACACGGAGCATCCTGGTCGTGGAGGATGACCTGTCCATCCTCACGGGCCTGTCCATGAACCTGCGCTTCGAGGGCTACGAGGTGCTCCAGGCGCAGGATGGCCGCACGGGGCTGGCGCGCGCGCTGGACGAGTCGCCGGATTTGGTGGTGCTGGACGTCATGTTACCGGAGCTCAACGGCTTCGAGGTCCTCAAGGAGCTGCGCCAGCGCGGCCGGGACACGCCCGTCGTCGTGCTCTCCGCCAAGGGCCTGGAGACGGACAAGATTGTCGGCCTCAACCTGGGCGCGGACGACTACGTGGTGAAGCCGTTCGGCCTCCAGGAGCTGCTGGCCCGAATCAAGGCCGTGCTGCGCCGGCGCTACCCGTCCGCGGGGGCGGGCTCACCGCCGCCGGTGACGTTCGGCGACGTGAGCGTGGACATGGCCGCCCGCACGGTGGCGCGCGCGGCGACCCCCGTGGAGCTCACCGCGCAGGAGTTCAAGCTGCTGGCGCACTTCCTGGCGCACCCGGGGCGCACCTTCACCCGCGAGGAGCTGCTGTCCGGCGCGTGGGGCTACCACTACGAAGGCAGCGCCCGCACCGTGGACAACTTCATGCGTCAGCTGCGCCTGAAGTTCGAGCCCGACCCGGAAGCCCCTCGCCACTTCCTCACCGTGCGCGGGCTGGGCTACCGCTTCGAGCGCTGACGGGCGCTCACGGCCCGGCGATGCCGATGTGGCGCGAGTCCTCCAGGTCGAAGGGCTTGCCGTCGTAGCGGCCGTAGCGCTCGCGCGGCACCAACCCCGCCGCGGTGAGCGCCGCGTCCAGCTCCTCCGGCGAGAAGTGCCGCAGCTTGAGGCGGCGGATGGGGCTGGGCCCACCGGGGGCTCGCCGCTCGCGCAGGTGGAGGGTGAAGAGCGGGCGGCGGGGCTCCAGGCCGGCGCTGGGCGCCTCGTCGTCCCGGGGGAGCACGGGCTCGCGGGGGGTGTTGAGCACGTCGTAGACGAAGGAGCCGTCCGGCGTGAGGTGGTGGCGCACCGTGGCCAGGAGCGCCTCCAAATCGTCCTTCCCCGGCACCAGGCCCAGCGCGTGCTGGGGCGCGAGCACCAGCGGGAAGCGCTCCGACAGGCGCAGCGAGCGGAGGTCCGCCACCTGGAAGCGCGCCCTGCGTGAGATGTCCTCGGGTTCCGAGCCGCGCCGCTCCTCGGCGGAGCGAATCATCGCCTCCGAGGGGTCAACGCCCACGGCGTCGTAGCCATGTCCCGCCAGCGCCCACACCACCCGGCCATTGGCGGCTCCCAACACCAGCACGGGCCCGCCATGCTCGGCCGCCTGACGGGTGTAGAACAGGAGGTCCGGCTCCTGACCGACAAGAGAAAGTGGCATCCGGCCCCGCGCGTCATGACCACCCATTCGACGAAGGAAGTAGCACGAATCCGGCCTCGCCCGGGACAGGCACGTACGCACAGTGGGAAGCGGACTACCCACATCGTGTCCGGCGCCTGACGGACACACCATGCTTCGAGGCAGCCCGTGCTGGCACCGTCCTTGCGAACGAACGGGGATTGAACACGACGACCCACTTCGGGCCAGTCGGCTTTTCAGCAGGGGACGGTGACGAGATGAAGCGCGGATGGGGATGGGCGGGCGCGCTCTTCGTGGC
>NZ_JABXEO010000182.1:0-3582 GCF_013372585.1 Myxococcus sp. AM010 | reverse complement strand
GCCCCGCCCATGCCCCCGCGCAAAGTGAAGCCGAAGAAGGCCCCGGTCCCGCCCGGGCCCAAGGCACCCGACCGTCCCGAGCGGGCCCCGCGGCGAGGGCCTCCGGAGAAGACGGTCGTCGTCCTGTCCCGCAAGCGCGCGCTGTACTCCACGCGGCGGCTGGTGGCCGCCATCCGCGCGCGGGGCCACCGCCCGCTGGTGCTGGACACGCTGCGTTGCTGCCTGCTGCTCGCGCAAGACGCACCGCGCATGACGTACCGCGGCGTGGAGGTGCGTGGCGTGGACGTGGTGGTGCCGCGCATCGGCGCGTCCATCACCGCCTATGGCCTGGCGGTGGTGAACCACTTCGAGCTGATGGGCGTGCCCGTCCTCAACCCGGCCACGTCCATCGCGCGCAGCCGCGACAAGCTGCGCGCGCTGCAGTTCCTGTCGCGCTCCGGGCTGGACATCCCCCGCACCGTCATGGCGCACGACCGCAGCAACGTGCGCCGGCTGGTGGAGGAGGTCAACGGGCTGCCCGTCATCATCAAGCTCATCAAGGGGACCCAGGGCGTGGGCGTGATGATTGCGCACACGCTGTCGGAGGTGCAGACCATCCTCGACACCTTCTGGGACCTGGGACAGGAAATCGTGCTCCAGGAGTTCGTCGCGGAGAGCGAGGGACGGGACGTGCGGGCCCTCGTCGTGGGAGACCGCGTGGTGGGCGCCATGCGGCGCAAGGCCAAGTCCGGCGAGTTCCGCTCCAACATCCACCGCGGCGGCGAGGGGCAGGCAATCGAGCTGACCGAGCCCTACATCGAAGCCGCCGTAAGAGCCGCGCGCGTCGTCGGGTTGGAGGTCGCGGGCGTGGACATGCTGGAGGGCCGCGCCGGGCCCCGGCTGATGGAAATCAACTCCAGCCCGGGCTTCGAGGGCCTGGAGCGCGCCACGCAGCGGGACATCGCGGGAGCCATCATCGACCACGCGCTGAAGTACGCCGAGGCGAAGCGCGCCGGGTGAGCGCGAACCCGGGTCCGCTGAGGTTGCTCGCCTGCTTTCAAGCAACCGCACAGCCGGGGCAAGGCACCTTGCATGCTCCTCAGGAACTCAGGAATGCCTTCGTGGCCCGTGTGTCCTGGGGAGTTGGCAGCGACGCGGGTGGCCCTCTAATCTGGCGGCCCTCAAATGAAAACGCTGCACAAGCCGCTGCAGATCACCGTCTACCAGGACGTGCTTTGTTCCTGGTGCTACCTCGCCGACCTGCGCCTGGACGTCTTGCGCCAGGAGCTGGGCGAAGCCGTCCGCTGGAGCGTCAGGCCGTATCCGCTGCGCGTCCATGACGTGCTGCCCACGATGCGCGAACAACGCGCGTTGGTGGAGGAGGTCGAGCGCGCACAGCGCGAACCGGACGCCGCCGCGCACATGTTGTCCACGGACCTGTGGCTCGGGGGAGATCCACCGCGCACCAGCGTGCCGGCGTTGGCGGCGCTGGAAGCGGCGCGGCTGCAGGGCCCGCAGGCGCGCGCGTTCCTCGCTCGCGCCATGCAGCGCGCGGCGCTGGAGCAGGGCGTCAACGTGTCCCGCTCGGACGTGGTGTTCGAGCTGGCCTCGCGCGTGGGCCTGGCGATGGACGAGTTCTCCGCGGCCTTCCGTTCAGAGGAGACGCGCCGCCTCATCCTCGACGAACACCAGGATGCCACCCACCGCGGCGTGCGCGGCGTGCCCACGCTCGTCATCGGCGGCCGGTGGATGCTGTGTGGCCTGCGTGAGCTGACCGAGTACCGCGAGCACATCCTCGCGTGCCTGGGCAAGGTGTCCGTGCCCCGCTCGGGTTCGCCCGAGCGCGTGGTGCACTGAAGCCCCCCACCCTTCCGGAGGCCCTGCGCGCGACCGGCGCGCGAGGCCCCGCGTGGAGGAGGGGCTCAGGCCTCTTCGGCGCCGTTGCTGAGCGCCAGGGCGAGCCCGGCCATCAGCAGCTGCAGGAAGCCCAGGGCGGGAATCACGGGCACGCAGCAGAGGAACACGCTCACCATGGCGAGCAGGCCGCCCAGCAGCATCGTTCCAATCATGGGCAGGCGCTGCCCCCGCGCGTAGACGAAGCAGCGGCGCAGCGTCTCCACGACGCCGGGCGCTTCGGTCCGGGCCAGCTCCGGCTGCATCAGGATGAGCGGCGTGAGGAGCCACCCGCCCGGGAAGATGTAGAGCGCGATGGCCACCAGCCCCATCACCGCGAGGCCCGGCACCATGGGCGTCAAGGCGGCGTCCAGCTCCGAGGCCGGCAAATCCTTCAGCGCCACCAGCTCCGACCAGGACAGGGTGCCGGTCGCCAGCCCCGCGCCCAGCGCCCCCACGACGATGAGCACCAGGAGCGGGAGCATCAGCAGGAAGGACAGGAAGACAGTGCCCAGGTACTGGGGAATCTTGCTGAACTGACTGAACATCCGCGCCAGGTCCGCGCGCCGGCCGCTGAGCACGTCCATGCACATCCGAAGGAGGCCCAGCGTCATCGCGCCCTGGATGGCGTAGGAGCCAATCATCCCGATGAAGAAGCCCAGGACGATGACGACGACGCTCTCCGTCACGCCGCTGATGACGGAGAAGAGCTGCGAGACGACCTGCCCGGCGAAGGACCCCGCCAGGAAGATGAGCACGCCGACACAGAGCATCACCCACTCGCGCTTGAACGCCTCCCAGGACACATCCATCAGCCCGGAGATGCTCCAATTCTCACGGTTCAGCGCGAAGGCCTGCCCCACGCCCTCGCGCTGACGGCAGGCCGGACACCAGGCTTGCGAGCCGCCCTCGCTGCACGCGCGGCACATGAAGTTGCCGCAGCGGGAGCAGGTGCCCACTGCTTCGAATGCCGGGTGGAGCGGACAGCTCGCGCCCGAAGTGAACTCAGTCTCCGCCATGGTGCGTCTCCCCACGCGCCGCGGCTCACCCTTCCGGGACACGCAGCGCGCACATTTCCCCCTACACCACCCAGGCGGTGTCCACCAGAGGACGAAGGGCGCTATCCTGGGACTGGCGGAGGTCTGAAGGGGGACTGCACCCGGGCGTGAATTTTCTCCACGCCCGTCCGTCTTCCTCGCGTGGCCGCAAGGTGGACGGCCCGTCCGTCCACTCCGCCCAGGAGAGTCACCACATGCGCCGCCTGCTCGCCCTCGCCGTTCCGCTCGCACTGATGATGGGCACTGGATGTGTCGCCCACGTCCACGGTCCGGCGCGTCACGCCCCGGTTCAGGTCATCGAGTACAGCTATTCGAGCGACCACCCCATCCCCGATGACTTCGGCGGCGGCTGGTGCCCGTACTCGCACGTGCACGTCCACGACTACGAGCCGACCACGACGTACTACGCCTACTCGGACAACGCGTACTACTACAGTGGCCCCTCGGTGGTCTGGTACTGGAACGACCACCCGCACGCGCACGGCGGCCTCTGCAACATGCACGGGCGGCACTCCCACGACTACTACCCGAATGGGGGCAACATCTACCGCTACGAGCGCAACCGCGGCTACGTGTGGAGCCGCACGCACAGCGCTTCCGCGGGCTACGGCTACGTGCGCCCCTCGACACGCCCCAACGCCCTGTCTCTTAT
>NZ_JABXEO010000181.1:0-3614 GCF_013372585.1 Myxococcus sp. AM010 | reverse complement strand
GCCCCACGTACCCCACCGCCAACCCGTCTCCGCCCACGTACAGCTCGCCCGGTACGCCCACTGGCACCGGGCGCATCCCACCGTCCAGCACGTACGCCACCGTGTTCTTCACCGGCCGGCCGATGGATACCGACACTCCGACTTCCTCGGGCGCCTCCATCCGGTACGTGCTGGAGAACGTCGTGTTCTCCGTTGGGCCGTACCCGTTGATGAGCACACCGCCCGCTGCCAGCCGCTCCTTCACGCGCGACACTGGCAGCGCGTCACCACCCGCCAGCAACTGGCGGACACTGGCCAGGGCCTTCGGCTGCCGCGCCTGCATCTGCTCGAAGAGCGCCGCCGTCAGCCACAACGACGTCACGCCTGAAGACTCCAGCTTGCGGCCCAACTCCTCCAGGGACGGTGTCCCTGCTGGGTACACCACCAGCTTCGCGCCGTGCAGCAGCGCGCCCCACACCTCCAGAGTCGATGCGTCGAAGGAGATGGGCGCCAACTGCAGCCACACCTCCTCCGGCCCGAAGTGCGCGAAGTCCGTCCCCAGCACCAGGCGAGACACCGCTCGGTGCGGCACCCCCACGCCCTTCGGCTTCCCCGTGCTTCCCGATGTAAACATCACATACGCCAGGTTGCTCCCGCCCACGTTGGCGACGGGCGTGCTCTCCGCCTGCAAGGCAATCTGCGTCTCCCACTCCGTGTCCACGCACACCACCAACTCGCCGCCCGCGGCCACCTCGTCCGCTAGCTTCTCCTGCGCCACCAGCAGCGCGACACCCGCCTCCTGCTTCATCCACGCCAGTCGCTCCAGCGGGTAGCTCGCATCCAGCGGTACGTACACACCCCCCGCCTTCAGGATGCCCAGCACGCTCACCACCAACTCCAGTGAGCGCTCCACGCACAAGCCCACCCGCACCTCGGGCCCCACTCCCATGCCCTTCAGGTGGTGCGCCAGCTGGTTGGCGCGCCGGTTCAACTCCGCGTACGTCAGCCGCTCGTCCTCGTACTCCACCGCCACCGCGTCCGGCGTCCGCTGCGCTTGCTCCTCGAACAACCGCGCCAGCGACTCCTCCCGTGGGTAATGCGCAGCCGTCCCGCTCCACAGCTTCACCAACTGCTGCTCCTCACGGTCCATCAGCGGCAGTTCCCACAGTCGCGTCTCCGGCTCAGCGACGGCGGCCTCCAACAGCACCTTCAAGTGTCCGAGCATCCGGTCCATCGTCCCGGCCTCGAACAGGTCGCTGTCGTAGTTGACCATCGCCATGACGCCGTCCTTCACCTCCTCCATCACCAGAGACAGGTCGAACTTCGAGGTCCTCCCCTCCGACTCCACGCCGGAGAGCCTCAAGCCATCTCCGAGCTTCACCTCCGTCACGGGCGTGTTCTGCAGCGTCAGCGTCACCTGGAACAGCGGACTGCGACTCAAGTCACGCTCGGGATGAAGCTCCTCCACCAGCTTCTCGAACGGCACGTCCTGGTGCGCATACGCGCCGAGCGTCACCTCTCGCACCTGGGCGAGCAACTCCCGGAAGCTCGATGTCGGAGACACCTTCGTCCGTAGCACCAGCATGTTCGTGAAGAAGCCGATCAGTCCTTCCGTCTCGCCATGCGTGCGCCCTGCGATGGGGGACCCCACGCACACGTCCTCCTGCCTCGCGTACTTGGACAGCACCACCTGAAAGGCCGCCAGCAGCACCATGAACGGCGTTGCGCCTTCACGCTGTGCCAGAGCCTTCACTCGCTCCCACAGGGAGAGAGACCAGGACTGGTCAAGATGACCTCCTCGGAAGGCCTGCACCGCGGGCCGCGGTTTATCCGTCGGCAGCTCCAACGATGGGGGCGCCCCCTCCAGTTGCCGCTTCCAGTATGCGAGCTGCGACTCCAGCACCTCGCCCTTCAGCCACTCCCGTTGCCACAGCGCGTAGTCCGGGTACTGCACTGCCAGTTCCGGTAGCGGTGAGGGACGCCCCTGCGAGAACGCCTCATAGAGCGCGGTCACGTCCCGCACGAGGACGCCCATGGACCACCCATCCGACACGATGTGATGTGTCACCAAGATCAGCACGTGCTCATGCTCGGACAGCTTCAGGAGCGTCACGCGCAGCAAAGGACCCCGTTCGAGCTCGAACGGCTGGTGTGCCTCCTGTTCGACCAGACGAGTGACTTCCGCCGTGCGGGCGGCCTCCGCCAATGACTCCAGCCCCGCGCTTCGGAAGGCCAGCACCGGCTCGGCTGCGATGACTTGAACGGGCTTTCCATCACGAGCGCTGAACGTCGTCCGCAACGACTCGTGGCGCCGCACGAGTTCCACGAAGCTCCGCTCGAGCACCTCGGCGCGGAGCGGCCCCTCTACCCGAAGGACGGCCGGCACATTGTAGGAGGCGCTCCCTCGCGCCATCTGATCCAGGAGCCACAGCCGTTGCTGCGCGAACGACGGAGGCAACACCCGGCTTCCATCCGCTCGTGGCTTCAGAGGCGGAGCGGTGACCGACGCTCCCGTGCGAATGGCGTGGTCAAGCCGCTCGGCCAGGGCCGACAGCGTGGGCGCCTCGAACAGTTCACGGAGCGGCAGCTCGGTTTGGAAAGTGCCCCGAATCCGCGAAACCACCTGCGTTGCCAACAATGAGTGTCCGCCCAGCTCGAAGAAGTCGTCCTTCGCCCCCACCCGCTCCACACCCAGCACCTGAGAGAAGATCCCAGCGATCAACTCCTCTGTCGGAGTGCGCGGCGCCACATAATCGGGACCTGGGGTGCCCAGCATCGCCACCGGCGCGGGCAGCGCCTTGCGGTCCACCTTGCCGTTGGGCGTCAGCGGCAGTGACTCCAGCAGCACATACACCGACGGCACCATGTACTCCGGCAGCCGCTGCTTCATGTGGCTTCGCAGCGCACCCGCGTCCAGCGAGGCAGCGTCTCGGGCCGTGACGTAGGCCACCAGTCGCTTGCCTTCACCACCGTCACCACCGTCCTCGCGAGCCACCACGACGGCTTCGTTGACGCCACCGTGCTGGGCCAGCGCCGCTTCCACTTCGCCCAGCTCAATTCGGTAGCCGCGCACCTTCACCTGCGTGTCCGCGCGGCCCAGGAACTCCAACGTCCCGCTCCTCAGCCATCGCACCACGTCGCCCGTTCGGTACAGCCGCGCTCCCTCGCCGTACGGACTCGGAACGAAGCGCTCCGCCGTCAGCTCCGGGCGTCCCACGTACCCCACCGCCAACCCGTCTCCGCCCACGTACAGCTCGCCCGGTACGCCCACTGGCACCGGACGCATTGCACCGTCCAGCACGTACGCCACCGTGTTCCTCACCGGCCGGCCGATGGACACCGACACTCCGACTTCCTCGGGCTTCTCCATCCGGTACGTGCTGGAGAACGTCGTGTTCTCCGTTGGGCCGTACCCGTTGATGAGCGTCCCACCCGCTGCCAGCCGCTCCTTCACGCGCGACACTGGCAGCGCGTCACCACCGGCCAGCAACTGACGGACACTGGCCAGGGCCTTCGGCTGCCGCGCCTGCATCTGCTCGAAGAGCGCCGCCGTCAGCCACAACGACGTCACGCCTGAAGACTCCAGCTTGCGGCCCAACTCCTCCAGCGACGGCGTCCCCGCCGGGTACACCACC
>NZ_JABXEO010000180.1:0-3677 GCF_013372585.1 Myxococcus sp. AM010 | reverse complement strand
CCAGGTCGAGCTGGTCGATCCACACGGTCCAGAAGAGGCTCTGCTCTGGCGCCCACGTGGACTGGGCGAACGCCGTGTCACACGAGGCCAGGCCGCCGAGCAGCGCGTTCACCGTCCCGGCGGTGAGCCCCGAGGTGCCGCCCGTCACGCCGAACAGTGGCGCCTTCGCGAAGGACACCGGGCTCGTCCCCGAGGGGACGCCGTACCTGCCACCGCACATCGAGGACTACGCCAAGGCCCGCGCGCTGGCCGAGGAGACGGAGCGCAGCGCGCCGGCCCTGGTCGTCAGCGGCGGCATCAGCCTGGGCGCGTATCAGGCGGGGTTCATCTCCACGCTGGTCCGGTTCTGGAGCGTCGCGCAGCGAGAAGGCGCGCAGGCGGACCTGGGCAACCCGGCGCCGCGGGTGTGGACGGGCGCCTCGGCGGGGGCGGTGAACGCGCTGCTCGGCGGCCTGGCCTCGTGTGACACGGCGTTCGCCCAGTCCACGTGGGCGCCAGAGCAGAGCCTCTTCTGGACCGTGTGGATCGACCAGCTCGACCTGGGGCGGCTGCTCCCCGAAGAGCGGAATGAGCCCGCTCAGGGCACGCACCTCTTCAGCGAGCCGCACATGCAGGACACCCTGCAGCTCATCCTGAAGAAGGCCCAGACGACCCGCTTCAAGGAGGACTGCACCTTCGCCTACGGCATCACCGTGACGAACCTGCGCGGGCGCGAGGTGCCCTTCGGCCAGGGCGGACCCGACTCCCAGTTCAAGCTGAAGCGCGTGACGGAGAAGCTCGTCGTGCAGGTGATGACGCAGGGCGAAGGGAAGCTCACCGCCCGGCTGCCCTTCATGGAGGGCGCGGTGAGCGCGTCGTTCCCCCACATCGGGGTGAAGCCCAAGGAGCTCGCATACTACCCGGCGCTGGGCGCCCAGCCGACTGGCGACGGCGGCCACGAGGTGTCCCTGGAGAACCTGCTGCTCACCCCGCAGGCCTCCGGGGCCTTTCCGCTGGCGTTCCCGCCGGTCCCCGTCGAGGTCTCCTTCTTCAACGAGACGCAATGGGGGCCCCTGGAGTCCCTCAAGCTCATTGACGGCGGCGTGCTCAACAACAACCCCGTGGACCTGGCGGTGCGGCTCGGCTCGCGGTGGGTGGAGCGCGGCGAGTCGCGGGAGACGACGCTCAATCGCGAGCGGTTCCCCGTCGTCTACCTGGACCAGGACGCCGTCGGCTGGGACTGGGCGCCAGCGCCCGCGCGGCCGAAGCGCTCCCGCAGCCCCTTGGACGAGGCCTACTTCCAGTACATGGGCAACGTGCTGAACGCCGCGCGCGACAGCGCCGTGCTCAACACGCTGGAGCACGACATCA
Source organism: Myxococcus sp. AM010 (assembly GCF_013372585.1). Classification (NCBI taxonomy): domain Bacteria; kingdom Pseudomonadati; phylum Myxococcota; class Myxococcia; order Myxococcales; family Myxococcaceae; genus Myxococcus; species Myxococcus sp. AM010. Next base: position 2,327 of record NZ_JABXEO010000180.1, on the reverse strand, counting down.
ATCTGTCGGGCCGCATCCAGATTCCGCGCCGCACGTCCGTGCTCCCGTCGGAGTTCCAGTTCGCGATGATGGGCTTCTTCGACCGGCGCTTCCGCGAGCACGACTTCTACCGGGGCATGCAAGACGCCATCCGCTTCCTGTCGACCCAGCTCACCTCGACGCGCGCCGTCGACCTGCTGGTGCCTCGCGCCGACAAGGAGCGCTTGAGGGATCGCGAAGTGCGCGTGCTGAACGTCCTGGGCATTGACTCGCCCGGCTTCCGTTGCGTCGTGGGCGGCGATTGCAAGGCGACGCCGCAGCTGGAGCGGCTGCGCCAGGCCACCGACACCCTGACGCAGCAGGCGAAGGCGGGACAGCTCCAGAAGGGACAGGTCGACGACCTGCTCACCGTGCTGGGCGACGTGGGCTACCAGTACAGCGAAGGCGTCATGGAGGGCATTGAAGCCACGGGGACCCGCGAGGACCTCATCCCGGTCCGCCAGCGCGTGGGCACCGCCTTCCACAGCCTCGTCACGCAGCAGAAGGGCAACCTCAAGATTCCACTCCGTCCCGCGGGCTCCGCGTTCCTGGATGAGTGGCTGACCTACTCGAAGCCGCACCACGTCTGGACGCTCAGCGCCATGCGCCAGCGAGGCGTGGGCGTGGGCGTGGAGCTGCCGTTCGGGGCCTACGAGCAAGGGCGCGAGGACTACGCCTACAGCCGCAACGAGTGGCGCTTCGGCGCCGTGTTGTCCGGGCTGGGCGTGCGGGACATGGACCAGCTCGTGCCCAACGACACGCGCATCCGTTGGGCCTCGCTGGGCCTCTACATCGACTGCGTCTCCGACATGGATGGCTTCTCCGGCGCGATTCCGTTCCTCGATCTAGGCCCGTACGTCCGGTGGCGCGCCGGACTGGGCGTGTCCGCCGGATACCTCACCCAGCCCAACGAATGGGCGCTGACGATTCCGGAGGCCCGCCTGGGCGTGGACCTGGCGGAGATGGTGGGCGTGCGCCTCACGGTGCCGGTCTACCTCCTCAAGAAGACGGAGGGAGAGCGGCAGCTCATCAGAGGGACGCCCAAGTACTTCAAGGAGCTGGGCCTGGGCGTCGAGTTCCTCCTCACCCGGTGGTGAGCTTCAGCGCGCTCCGGAGCCGGTCCGCCAGCTCGCGGACCCCCGGGGCGCGCAGCATGCTGTAGTGGTCTCCGGACACGGCGTGCTGCTCCAGTCCGGCGCCCACCAGCGCCCTCCACCCACCGTCCTCGGGCAGGCCCTCCGCGCCCTGCGTCGCCTGGAGCCGCAACACCCGGCCCGGGTTCAGCGCGGGCGGCTGGTAGCGGCGGGCGGCCCGGAGGTTGGTCTCGAACACCTGAAGCAGGGCCCGCAGGTGCGCGGGCTCCATCCCCGGCGGCAAAGTGCCCGCGCGCTGGCCGGCTTCCCAGAGCGCCTCCAGTGGGGCCTCGGGCGAATGGGGCGCGTCCGGCGGGGCCAGGTCGGTGAGTTCGAGGCCCAGCACGTCGCTCGCGAAGGCGGCGATGACTTGCGCGGCGGCGGGCTCGGGCTCGGCGGCGGTGAGCGCCGCGGGCGTGTAGGCGTCGATGAGCGCCAGCAGGGCCACCGCGTCTCCCCGCTCGCGAAGCTGGCGCGCCATCTCATAGGCGATGACGCCGCCCACGGACCAGCCGCCCAGCAGGTAGGGCCCGGCGGGTTGGACCGCGCGGATGGCTTCCACGTAGGCGGCGGCCATCTCCTCCACAGTGCCCAGCGGAGGCTTGCTTCCGTCGAGCCCCTGGGCCTGGAGTCCGTAGAACGGACGCTCCGGCCCCAACAGCCGGGCCAGCTCCGCGTAGGCCAGGACGTTGCCGCCGACAGGGTGCACGCAGAAGAACGGAGCCTCCGTTCCACTTCGGCCCGCGTCGAACGGGACCAGCGGTGACGCCTGGCCGGTGTCGTCGCGACGCAGCAAGTCGGCGAGCTGCTCCACCGTGGGCGCCTGGAACAGCGCGGCCAGCGGAAGCGGCCGGTCCAGGGACTCGCGCAGGGCCGAGACGAGCCGCACGGCCAGCAGCGAGTGTCCCCCCAGCTCGAAGAAGCTGGAGCGCACGCTGATGGGCTCCACGCCGAGCACCTGCTCCCAGGCACGTACGAGCCGCAACTCCAGCGCATCCCGAGGCGCCACATGGACCTCCTGGCTCCGAGTGTCCGCGAACGTGGGAGAGGGCAGGGCCTTGCGGTCCACCTTGCCGCTGGGCGTGAGCGGCAAAGACGCCAGTGCCACGAAGGCCGCGGGCACCATGTACTCGGGCAGGCGCTGCTGGAGGTGCTGGCGCAGGGCATCGGCGGAGA